>JAJFMR010000485.1 GCA_020696915.1 Rhizobiaceae bacterium
CCAGGGAGGCTGGCGCCCATGTGGTTCTATTCTCCCCCGTGCCCGCGGCCCGGACGAAGGTGGTCGGCGCCAATGCCTTCGCTTTTCCTTTCGGCGCCGGAATCAGCTAACATGGGTTGGTGCACGGTCCTGCCGAATCACGGCAGGCGCGCCTTGGCTGGAGGGATCCCGATGCTGAAGGAATTTCAGGAGTTCATTGCCAAGGGGAACGTCATGGATCTCGCCGTCGGCGTGATCATCGGCGGTGCCTTCGGCCTGATCGTCACCTCGCTGGTCGGCGACATCATCATGCCGATCGTCGGCGCCATCTTCGGGGGCTTCGACTTTTCCAACTATTTCATTCCGCTGGCTTCAGGTGTCACCGCCGATTCTCTCGAGGAGGCTCGCAAGCAGGGCGCCGTATTCGCATGGGGAAATTTCTTGACCGTGCTGATCAATTTCCTGATCCTTGCATGGATCATCTTCCTCATGGTCAGGGCGGTCAACAATCTGCGCCGGCGGATGGAAAGGGAAAAGCCGCTGACACCGGACGCGCCGACGGCCGACGTCGCGCTGCTTACCGAGATCCGTGATCTGCTGGCCGGCAGGACGAGAGCCGACCTCTAGCATCGGAACCAGACGCGCCGTAGCATTTCGGCGACGTCCGATCCGAGACGGAAAACTGGCGGCGGCAGGACGCGCTTCTTTCGACGCCCGCCGCCGTAGACCTGGACCGCCCCAATCTCGTTTTCTGCCGGAGCCTCGGCGGTTCGCCGGCATGCCCTGTTCTCCAGTAACGGCATCAGGCAAAACGAGACGACAGCCGCAGGACGATTCCCCCCACCCGCGGCCCCCCGACACGCACCATGACCCTCGAATCGCCGACAATGCAGATCATCGACACATTGCGTGACGTGGCTCGCCTGGCGCCGGTCAGCGGCATCGAGGCCGTCATGAACTACGGGCGCGGCAGGCCCGGCCTGATCCCGCTCTGGGCCGGCGAGGGCGACCTGCCGACGCCCGACTTCATCAACGCAGCGGCGATGCGCAGTCTCGCCGCCGGTGAGACCTTCTACACCTGGCAGGGCGGCATCCCCGAACTCAGGGACGCGCTGGCCCGGTATCACCAACGGCATTTCGGACGCGGGTTTTCACCCGGATCCTTCCTGGTGACGATCGGCGGCATGCAGGCCATCGTGCTGGCCATCGAGGCCACGATCGGACCCGGGGACGAAGCCATCTACCTGACCCCGGCCTGGCCGAACTTCGCGGCGGCCGCCGGCATCAATGGCGGCGTTCCCGTGCCGATCCCGCTCAAGCTTGGCGGAAATGGCTGGACCTGCGACATGGACAGGATCGGGGCGGCGGTGACGCCTCGCACCCGGGCAATCTTCGTCAACAGTCCTGCCAATCCGACCGGGTGGACAGCCGACCGCGAAACCCTGGCGTCCATCCTCGAGGTCGCGCGGCGGCACGGTCTGTGGATCATTGCGGACGAGACCTACACGCAGTTTCACTTCGGTGGCGGGCGCGCTGCGTCCTTCATGGATGTCATGGAGGCGGAAGACCGCATCCTGTTCGTCAATACCTTCTCGAAGAACTGGGCGATGACCGGCTGGCGCGTCGGCTGGCTTCAGGCGGATCCTGCGCTTGGGCGCATGTTCGAGAACCTCGTCCAGTATTCCACCTCTGGCGTGGCGCAGTTCCTGCAACGCGGCGCCATCGCCGCGCTCGACGAGGGCGACGCATTCCTGGCTGCTCAGGTGGAGCGTGCCCGGATGGCCCGCGACCTCGTCTGCCGGATTCTCGGCGGCACCGGCCGTGTCCGCTTCAGCGTGCCGGAGGGCGCCTTCTACCTGTTTTTCACGGTCGACGGGGTGACCGACTCGCGGGCTGCGGCCTTCGACATCGTCGACCAGGCAAATGTCGGGCTGGCGCCAGGCACCGCCTTCGGCGAGGCAGGAGCCTCCCATCTCCGTCTTTGCTTTCACCGCAGGCTCGACGAGGTCGAGGAGGCCGCGCACCGCCTGGCGAAATGGATCCGGTCGAGCTGACCGCCGTCGCGGCGGGTCTTGTCTCCGCTTCCGATTCGTCCGAAAAGCAACGCCTCCTTCGATCCGGTCCGGCAGGCCGCCGGTGCGCGGGCAGATCTGAACGGGGACACGACGATGCCGAAGGACGCGGACGACAAGACAAGACCGGTCAAGCTCCAGGTGGGCGGCGTGAAGCGAAAGTTCGACATCGACGATCCGGAGCTGCCTGACTGGATCGATGATCGGGCGCTCATCTCCGGCGGATATCCCTACGACAAGAAGCTGGCCAAGGAGCTCTACAAGGAGACGCTCGAGGCCCTGCAGGTCGAACTGGTGAAGCTGCAGGCTTGGCAACAGAAATCGGGAAGCCGGGTGCTGATCCTGTTCGAAGGGAGGGATGCGGCCGGCAAGGGCGGCACCATCGGTGCGATGCGACAGTACATGAATCCGCGCACAGCACGTGACGTCGCGCTGCCGAAGCCAACCGAGACGGAGCGCAGCCAATGGTATTTCCAGCGCTACGTCGCGCATTTCCCGAGCGCCGGGGAATTCGTCACCTTCGACAGATCCTGGTACAACCGGGCCGGTGTCGAGCCGGTCATGGGCTTCTGCACCCCCGAACAGCATCGGCATTTCCTGAACGAGACGCCGCTCTTCGAGAAGATGATCGTCAGCGAGGGCATCCGCTTTTTCAAGTTCTACCTGGAAATCGGCCAGGAGATGCAACTAAAGCGTTTTCACGACAGGCGCCACAGCAGACTGAAGCACTG
>JAJFMR010000084.1 GCA_020696915.1 Rhizobiaceae bacterium
GGCCGGCTCGCTGGCCGAGGCCGACGCGCTGGCCGAAATCGAGCGGAATTCGGGAAAGCGCCTCTCGCCGATCTTCCAGTACCGGTTTGCCCACGGCATTTCGCAACTCATGTACCTCAGGCAGTCGGGCCTTGCCGGCCGCGCCTATGTCGCGACGATCGAGACCCACTGGCGCCGCGGCGCCGCTTATTACGACAATCCGTGGAGGGGACGCTTCGCGACCGAGCTCGGAGGCACGCTGATCACCCATGCCATTCACGCGCACGATCTCCTGACCTTCGTGCTGGGGCCGATCGGCAGTGTGTTCGCGCGCACGGCGACCCTGGTAAACCCCATCGAGACGGAGGACTGCGCGGCCCTTCTCCTGGAAATGGCCGACGGCTCCTTCGCGACGTCCTCGACGACGACGGGCGCCGAAGAGGACATGTCGAGACTGCGCTTCTGCTTCGAGGGATTGACCGCGGAGAGCAATCTCAGCCCCTATAATCCCGGCACCGCTCCCTGGCGCTTCGTCGCCGCCGACCCCGAAAGGCAGCAGCGGATCGACGCGGCAGTAGCCGAGGTGCCGTCGGGTCCGGAGCGCAATGCCGGCCAGTTCCTGAGGCTGCACAAGGCGCTGCTCGAAGGCGGCGAGCTGCCCGTCACCATTGCCGAAGCGCGCGCCTCGCTCGAGCTTCTCACCGCCGCCTACCACTCGGCGCGGAGCGGGTCGGCAGTCAGGCTGCCAATCGGCCGGGATCACCCCCTCTACGAGGGCTGGCTGCCGCGGCCGGCGCGGGAGATGGCGTGATGGCGAGCCTCGAGCTCAGGAACGTGGTGAAACGCTTCGGCAACGTCGAGGTCATTCACGGCGTCGACCTTTCCGTCGATGACGGGGAGTTCGTGGTCTTCGTCGGTCCGTCGGGCTGCGGCAAGTCCACCCTGCTGCGGATGATCGCCGGGCTGGAGCCCATCACGGCCGGAGACGTTCTCATCGGAGGAGAACGCGTCAACGACGTCGCTGCCGCCAGGCGCGGCCTCGCCATGGTGTTCCAGTCCTACGCGCTTTACCCGCACATGACGGTGCGCAAGAATCTCTCCTTCGGCCTCGAAACAATGGGGGCGCCGCGCGCGGAAACCAAACGCCGCGTCGCCGAGGCCGCCGAAGTGCTGCAGATCTCGCCGCTTCTCGACCGCCGTCCGGGGCAGCTCTCGGGCGGCCAGCGGCAGCGCGTGGCCATCGGGCGGGCGATTGTCAGGGAACCCCGCATCTTTCTGTTCGACGAGCCGCTGTCCAACCTCGACGCGGAACTCAGGGTGCAGATGCGAGTCGAGCTCAACAAGCTGCATCGCCGGCTCGGCGCGACGATGATCTTCGTCACGCATGATCAGGTGGAGGCGATGACGCTGGCCGACCGGATCGTTGTGCTGAGAGCCGGCGTCATCGAACAGGTCGGCACGCCGCTCGAACTTTACAACCGGCCGGCCAATCTGTTCGTCGCCGGCTTCATAGGCTCGCCGCGCATGAACTTCCTGAAGGCCGAAGCCGGGACCGGCCGCGACGGTAGACCGCGCGTCGCCGGCGCTTCCGGAATCGATCTCTCGCTCGAGGAGAACACTTTGCTGCAGCCCGCGGAGAAGGTGACGGTGGGCATCCGCCCCGAACATCTGAAAATCGTTTCGGCCGAAGGCGCCTCCCTCACCGGGGAGGTCCAGATCGCCGAACATCTCGGCGGCGAGACTTTTGTCTACGTCCTGCTGCCTTCCGGGGAAACCGCGGTGGTCGAGATCAAGGGCCAGGCGAGGATAAGGCCCGGCGAGTCCGTCGGCATCGAGGTGGACGCAGCTGTCAGTCACATTTTTGCAGCCGATGGCACTGTGACCGGACAGAGCCGCGCCGGAGACGACACGGCGGCATGGTCCAGGCCGGCGCAGCAGCTTGCCGAGGCGTCCAGGCAGTGAAAGCGCAGGCAGGCAAGTCCCGACACGACCCGCCAGCCCTGGCGGACCGCGATGTGGCTTCGCCGATCGGGCCGGAATCCCGCCCGCTGCTCCCGCAGCCGGGCAAGAACCGCCGCGGAGCGAGCACGACCGGGGCTGCGCGCGACCCCGAACGCACACGCGCCGCCATCCTTGCGGCCGCCACGCGCGAGTTTGCGGCGCACGGCTTCGGCAGCGCCAGGGTCGACGCCATCGCCGACCGCGCGCAGATAAACAAGCGCATGCTGTACCATTACTTCGGCAACAAGGAGGACCTGTATCTGGCCGTCCTCGAGGACAGCTACCGGGGGATCCGCAGCGCCGAGCGCAAGCTGCACCTCGAAGCGCTGCCGCCCGAAGAGGGGATGCGACGGCTGGTCACCTTCACCTGGGAATACTTCCTCGAGCATCCCGAATTCCTGTCGCTCCTCAACACCGAAAACCTGATGCAGGCGCGGCATCTGAGGCGTTCGAAGCACATCGAGGAGCTTCATTCGCCGCTGGTCGGGGTCCTTGCCCAGACACTCGAGCGCGGCGCGCGCGCCGGTCTGTTCCGATCCGACGTCGATGCCGTGCAGCTTTACATCACGATCGCCTCGCTCGGTTTCTTCTACCTGTCGAACCGCTGGACGCTGTCCAAGATTTTCGGCCGCGACCTGCATTCCGGCGCCGCGCTCGACCAGCGCGGAGCACATGTCGTCGATGTCGTGCTCGGCTATCTCGGATGCCCTGCCCCCGCGACTTCGGCGGGGCGCGAATTGTGACGGGACTCAGGGAGGTCGGGAATGGCTGAGCGGCGGATAGGCATCATCATGCATGGCGTGACCGGCCGCATGGGCCTCAACCAGCATCTGATCCGATCCATCCTGGCGATCCGCTCGCAAGGCGGGCTCCACCTGTCGAATGGTGACCGCCTCGTGCCCGATCCGATCCTGGTCGGCCGCAATCCCGACAAGGTCATGGCGCTCGCCAGGGCGCATGGTGTCGAGCGCTGGTCCGGCAGTGTCGCCGAGGCACTGGCCGATCCAGCGGACGAGATATTCTTCGACGCCGGAACCACGCAGATGCGCGCCGAACTCGTCGGACTTGCAATCGACGCCGGCAAGCACGTCTATTGCGAGAAGCCCGTCTCCGACACGCTTCACCAGGCGGTGGCGCTCGCCAGGAAGGCCCGGTCCGCAGGCCTGAAGCACGGCGTCGTCCAGGACAAGCTTTTCCTGCCGGGCCTGAAGAAGCTCGCCATGCTCCGCGATGCCGGATTTTTCGGCCGCATGCTCTCCGTACGCGGCGAGTTCGGTTACTGGGTCTTCGAAGGCGACTGGCAGCCGGCCCAGCGCCCGTCCTGGAACTACCGCAGGAAGGACGGCGGCGGCATCATTCTCGACATGCTCTGCCACTGGCGCTACGTGCTCGACAACCTGTTCGGCGAGGTGAAGGCAGTCTCCTGCCTCGGCGCCAATCACATTCCGGCACGCGCTGACGAACAAGGCCGCCCCTATGAAGCGGATGCCGACGATGCGGCTTACGCGACGTTCGAGCTGGCCGGCGGCGTCATCGCGCAGATCAACTCGTCGTGGACCACGAGGGTGCGCCGCGACGACCTCGCCACCTTCCAGGTGGACGGGACGCATGGCTCGGCCGTCGCCGGACTGACCCGATGCTTCACCCAGCACCGGGTCAACACGCCGAAGCCGGTCTGGAACCCCGACGTTCCGCAGACGATCGACTTCTTCGGCACCTGGGAGGAGGTGCCGGACAACTGGCCCGCGGAGAACGGTTTCAAGGCGCAGTGGGAGCTGTTCCTGCGCCATGTCGCCGAGGATGGCCCCTGGAAGCACGACCTCGTCGAGGGCGCCAAGGGCGTGCAGCTGGCGGAACTCGGACTGAAGAGCTGGCGCGAACGCCGCTGGCAGGACGTGCCGGCGCTGCAGATCTGATGGCTGGCAAATCGCCCGGAAGCGCCGGCTCCACGCAAGCTGGCGAAGGGGGGCGTCACGCTACAGAGCGAGGACGCAAAACCCTCGAGGGGCTTTCCATCAATCTCGCCACGACGCGCCAGCAGTGGGGTTTCAGGGACGCCGTCGAAGGGTGCCTGCGCCATGGCATCCGTGCGATTGCACCGTGGCGCGACCAGCTTGCGGCGATCGGCGTGGCAGAAGCGGCCCGCATCGTCCGCGACGAGGGGCTGCGGGTGACCGGCCTCTGCCGCGGCGGCTTCTTTCCTGCAGCCGATGCGGCAGGCCGTCAGGCGGCGATCGACGACAATCACCGGGCCATCGAAGACGCCGCCGCACTTGGGGCCGACTGCCTCGTGCTGGTGACGGGAGGACTTCCGCCCGGCTCGCGCGACCTCGCCGGCGCCCGCACCATGGTGGCCGATGGCGTTGCAGCCATCCTGCCGCTCGCTCGGGCTGCAAGGGTGCCGCTTGCGCTGGAACCCCTTCACCCGATGTACGCGGCGGACCGATCCTGCCTGAACACGCTTGCCCAGGCGCTCGATCTTTGCGATGCGCTCGATCCCGCCAGAACCGGTGCAATCGGCATCGCCTTCGACGTCTATCATTGCTGGTGGGATCCGCAACTCGAGGCACAGTTGCTGCGCGCCGGCCCGCAACGACTGCTGGCTCACCACATCTGCGACTGGCTGGTGCCGACCCGCGACCTGCTCACCGATCGGGGGATGATGGGCGACGGGGTCATCGACCTGAAGGGGGTCCGTCGCATTGTCGAGGCGGCGGGCTTTTCCGGGCCGCAGGAGGTCGAGATTTTTTCAGCCGGAAACTGGTGGAAGAAATCCGGCGACGAAGTGCTGGAAGTCTGCGTCGAGCGCTTCCTCGAACTCTGCCGGAGCGGGCACGCAGTCGCCTCGCCACCATAAAAAAAGCCGGCTCGAGCCGGCTTTTTCCGCGTCCCCGCTTGGTCGGTCAACTCAGTTGACGGCGTCCTTCAGGCCCTTGCCGGCGGAGAATTTCGGCACCGTGCGCGCGGGAATATTCACGGCTGCGCCGGTCTGCGGATTGCGGCCGGTCGAGGCCGCACGCTTCGAGACGGTGAAATTGCCGAAGCCCACCAGCCGCACGTCGCCACCCTTCTTCAACTCCCCGCTGATGACGGAGAAAACCGCCTCCACGGCCGACTGCGCGTCGCCCTTCGAAATGTTCGCCGCATCGGCGACGGCAGAAACCAGTTCGTTCTTGTTCATAAGCTTCCCTTCCTTGCGAAAACCGGATCAACGACTCAACCGAGGAGTGAACTGTATTTACAACCTCTCCCACAACCAAGCCGCGATGCCGGCAAAGCGGAAAAATCCTTGGTTTTCGGGTTCTTTTTCACATGAAGAAGCCGGGCGCAAGGCCCGGCTTCCACTTTGTGCATGCCATCACGGAAATCGCTCAGTGGGCGAGGGTTTTTCCGGAGTCGTCCGGCTCCGACACAGGAGCCGGAGTCACTGCCGGCTCGGTCCACTCGATCGGCTCGGGCATCCTGACCAGGGCATGCCGGAGCACCTCGCCGACCCGCGAGACCGGAACGATCTCCATGCCGCTCTTCACATTCTCCGGGATTTCGGCGAGATCCTTGGCATTGTCCTCCGGGATCAGCACCTTCTTGATGCCGCCCCGCAGGGCGGCGAGCAGCTTCTCCTTCAGGCCGCCGATCGGCAGCACCCTGCCGCGCAGCGTGATTTCGCCGGTCATCGCGACATCCGCCCTGGCCGGAATTCCGGTCAGCACCGAAACGATGGCAGTCGCCATGGCGACACCCGCCGAGGGGCCGTCCTTCGGGGTCGCCCCTTCCGGAACGTGCACGTGGATGTCGCGCTTGTCGAAGAGCGGTGGCTCGATGCCGAAATCGAGCGCCCGCGAGCGGACATAGGATGCCGCGGCGGAAATCGATTCCTTCATCACCTCCTTGAGGTTGCCGGTCACCGTCATGCGACCCTTGCCGGGCATCATCACGCCTTCGATGGTCAGCAGTTCGCCGCCGACCTCCGTCCAGGCCAGACCGGTGACCACGCCGACCTGATCCTCGCCTTCGACACGGCCGAAGCGGAACCGCGGGACGCCAAGGTAGTCGGAAATGTTGTCGGCGGTGACGTCGACCTTCTCCGTCTTGCCCTTGAGGATCTCGGTGACCGCCTTGCGACCTAGCTTCATCAGTTCGCGCTCCAGGCTGCGCACGCCGGCCTCGCGCGTGTAGGTCTGGATGATCGCACGAATGGCGTCATCGCTCACCGAGAACTCGCTTTCCTTGAGCGCGTGGTCGCGGATCGCCTTCGGCAACAGATGCCGCTTGGCAATCTCCACCTTCTCGTCCTCGGTGTAGCCGGCGATCCTGATGATCTCCATCCGGTCCATCAGGGCCGGCGGGATGTTCAGCGTGTTGGCCGTGGTCACGAACATGACGCTCGACAGATCGTACTCGACCTCGAGATAGTGATCCATGAACGTCGAGTTCTGTTCCGGGTCGAGCACTTCGAGAAGTGCGGAGGACGGATCGCCGCGGAAGTCCATGCCCATCTTGTCGATCTCGTCGAGCAGGAAGAGCGGGTTGGACCTCTTGGCCTTCTTCATCGACTGGATGACCTTGCCGGGCATCGAGCCGATATAGGTACGGCGGTGGCCACGGATCTCCGCCTCGTCACGCACGCCGCCCAGCGCCATGCGGATGAACTCGCGGCCGGTTGCCCTGGCGATCGACTTGCCGAGCGAAGTCTTGCCGACGCCGGGAGGGCCGACGAGGCACAGGATCGGCCCCTTCAGCTTCTTCTGGCGGCTCTGCACGGCAAGGTATTCGACGATGCGGTCCTTGACCTTGTCGAGGCCGTAGTGATCGGCATCGAGCACCTCCTGCGCAAAGCTCAGATCCTGCTTGACCTTGGAGTTCTTGCCCCACGGGATCGACAGCAGCCAGTCGAGATAGTTGCGCACGACGGTGGATTCGGCAGACATCGGCGACATCGACCGAAGCTTCTTCAGTTCGGCGTCCGCCTTCTCGCGAGCCTCCTTTGAGAGCTTGGTCTTCTTGATGCGCGCCTCGATCTCGGCAGCTTCGTCGCGGCCGTCCTCGCCCTCGCCGAGCTCCTTCTGGATGGCCTTCATCTGCTCGTTGAGGTAGTATTCGCGCTGGGTCTTCTCCATCTGGCGCTTGACGCGCGAACGGATCCGCTTCTCCACCTGGAGCACAGAGATCTCGGCCTCCATGAAGCCCATCGCCTTCTCGAGCCGCTCCTTTACGGAGAGCGTGCCGAGCATCTCCTGCTTCTCGGTGATCTTGATGGCGAGGTGCGAGGCGACGGTGTCGGCGAGCTTTGAATAATCGTCGATCTGGCTTGCCGCGCCAACCACTTCCGGTGAGATCTTCTTGTTGAGCTTGACGTAGTTTTCGAAGTCGGCGACCACGGACCTGGCCAAGGCCTCGACCTCGATCTCTTCTTCTTCAGGCTCCGCGAGCAACACCGCACCTGCCTCGTGGAACTCCTGGCGTGCGGTAAAGCCGGTAATCCTGGCCCTCGAGGTTCCCTCGACCAGCACCTTGACCGTGCCGTCCGGCAACTTCAAAAGCTGCAGCACATTGGCGAGCGTCCCGACGTCGTAGATCGCGCCGGGCTCGGGGTCGTCATCGGCGGCATTCATCTGGGTCGCGAGCAGGATCTGCTTCTCGGCACCCATCACCTCTTCCAGCGCCTTGATCGATTTTTCCCGGCCCACGAAGAGCGGAACGATCATGTGCGGGAACACCACGATATCGCGCAGCGGCAGAACCGCGAAGGCGCCGTTGCCGGAAGACCGTGTTACCTTGGCCATAATTTAACCTTTCATGTCGCGGCCGCACTTCGGCCAGCCGCGAATCCCATTTTAACGGCCTCGCACCGTCTCGCCTACCGCCGATTGTGACGGGAAATTGCAGCACGAAAGGAGCCACGAAGCCACTGCCCCGTTAGGTGGATAGGCAGCAGTCAAAGGTCAAGGCCGAGGGTAAGGAGGCTGCCGGACAGCCGTGAAAACGTCACCCGCGGGAGCCGTGCCACAGCGGCGTCAGGCGCTCGCTGCACCCTTCTTTTCCTTCGGCTCGGAGTAGATGTAGAGCGGCCGGGCATTGCCCGAGACGACCTCCTCGGAGATCACCACTTCCTGGACGCCCTGCAGCGCCGGCAGTTCGAACATCGTGTCGAGCAGGATCGACTCCATGATCGAACGCAGGCCACGGGCACCGGTCTTGCGGTCGATTGCACGCTTGGCGATCGCCGAAAGGGCGTTCTCGTGGAAGGTCAGGTCGACGTTCTCCATCTCGAACAATCCTCCGGCGAAGCCACTGTCGCGCCGAAGCCGATGGACGTCTTGCGGCCGCGGTCCGATATGATCTTGTCGAGACCCGCGAAGGCGCCGCCGCAGATGAACAGGATGTTGGCGGTATCGACCTGCAGGAATTCCTGCTGCGGGTGCTTCCTGCCGCCCTGCGGAGGCACCGAGGCAACCGTGCCCTCCATGATCTTCAGCAGCGCCTGCTGGACGCCCTCGCCCGATACGTCGCGGGTGATCGAGGGGTTGTCCGACTTGCGGCTGATCTTGTCGATTTCGTCAATGTAGACGATGCCGCGCTGAGCCCGCTCGACATTGTAGTCGGCTGCCTGCAGCAGCTTCAGGATGATGTTTTCGACATCCTCGCCGACATAGCCGGCCTCGGTCAGCGTGGTGGCGTCGGCCATGGTGAACGGCACGTCGATGATGCGCGCCAGCGTCTGGGCGAGAAGCGTCTTGCCGCAACCGGTCGGGCCGATCAAAAGGATGTTCGACTTCGCCAGTTCGACGTCGTTGTTCTTCCCGGCATGCGCCAGCCGCTTGTAATGGTTGTGAACGGCGACCGACAGCACCCGCTTGGCGTAGGGCTGGCCGATCACATAGTCGTCCAGCACCTTCAGGATCTCCTGCGGAGTGGGGACCCCCTCCCGCGACTTGACGAGCGAGGTCTTGTTCTCCTCGCGGATGATGTCCATGCACAGTTCGACGCACTCGTCGCAGATGAACACCGTAGGGCCGGCGATCAGCTTGCGGACTTCATGCTGGCTTTTGCCGCAGAACGAGCAATAGAGCGTGTTCTTGGAATCGCCGCCGTTGCTGACCTTGCTCATGTCGCCCCAAATCCTTTCCGTGTCGGCACGCCGGAATTTCCGGTTCGGCGCGCCGGCCTTCTATGTATAGCGGAAAACCGCTTGTGCCAGCAAACCAGCCCTTCCCGTAGCCCAACCCGCGCAGCAGCCCCTGGGAATGCATGGCAAGTCAATCGCGTGATTCGCAGCCACCCCGACCACGCTAAGCGTCCGGAACTCAACACGGACTTAACGTAGGCGGTGGCTCCGGCCGAGGGAACAGCAAATTGTGACGGAAATGCCGCAGCGCATTTCAAAAATTCGTCATGTTCGCGGCAGCGTGTCACGAACCCTTGGCAACCGACACCTCCATTGCCTCGCGCGAGGTGATCACGTTGTCGATGAGGCCGAATTCCTTCGCCTCTTCCGAGGTCATGAAATGATCGCGGTCGAGGGTCGTCTCGATCGTGGCGAGATCGCGGCCGGTGTGCTTCACGTAGATCTCGTTCAGCCGCCGCTTGAGCTTGATGATGTCCTGGGCGTGCCGCTCGATATCGGAGGCCTGGCCCTGGAAGCCGCCCGAAGGCTGGTGCACCATGATACGGGCATTTGGCGTCGCGAAGCGCATTTCCTTGTGGCCGGCGCACAGCAGCAGCGACCCCATGGAGGCCGCCTGCCCCGTGCACAGCGTCGACACCGGAGGCCTGATGAACTGCATCGTGTCGTAGATGGCCAGCCCGGAAGTCACCACGCCGCCCGGCGAGTTGATGTAGAGATTGATCTCCTTCTTCGGGTTCTCGGCCTCGAGGAACAGCAATTGCGCGCAGACCAGCGACGCCATTCCATCTTCCACCGGCCCGGTGATGAAGATGATGCGTTCCTTGAGGAGCCGTGAGAAGATGTCATAGGCACGCTCGCCGCGATTGGTCTGCTCCACCACCATCGGAACGAGGTTCATATAGGTCTCAGTGGGGCTTTTCATCGACTGTCCCTTCATGTGGGGGAGGAATTGCGAATGCGGCAGGGCAGAAACGCTTCCTGCTAGATAGGATGGGGCCTCCACCTTGCGCAAGGCCGGGGGCGACAGGGTTTCCTGGCCTCCCCGGGCAACGGGCCGCAGAATCGCCGGCCGAAGCAAGATAGCTTCCCTCACGCCTCTTGCGGAGCGTCTCTCAGGGCAGGTCCGCCAGCGAGCCAGCGCCTGAGATTCTCGACGTCGCCATCGTCGACCGCCGCAGCGACCCGACGGCCGACCGCGGCGCCGAACTTGTAGCCGTGGCCGGAGCAGGGAGAGACGATCAGGCAGCGACCCTTCTCGGCCGCCCAGAAGCGTTCGTCCGAGGTAAACGTATAGGCGCAGGTCACGACGCCGGTTATTCCGTATTCGGCGACCCTGGCGATCAGCGGCGAAAACAGGTCGCGGATCGCCTCGCCCTCGCCTTCCACCGGTTCCCGGTTCCAGTCGGCGTCGCTTGTCTCGACCTTGTGCAGGCCGGAACCGAACTTGAGCCCGGCCCCGCCGGATGGCGGGATGATGTAGCCGTCCGTGTTGCCGCCGACCAGCACGACGGGTGCGCTTCCCCACGCCGCCGCAAGATCGGCGGGCGGCTCGAGATAGACGACAGCGGTGCGGTAGGTCTTCAGTTCGCCGCCGAATTCCGGAAACAGTTTCAGCACCCAGGCTCCCGCCGTGACGACGACGCGGTCCGCTCGGAGCCACTCGCCGCTTTCGAGATCGAGGCGGCCCGTGTCCGGATCGACCGAGACGACCCTGCTTCCTTCGTAAAGGCTGACGCCATGCTCCCGAAGCCATGTGACGAGGCCGGCTGCGATCCTTCTGCAATGCAGCGCACCGCCGTCCCGCGAGAAACATGCGTAACGAAAGCTCCCGGGAGTGAGAAATGGCCAGCGGATGGCCGCCGAGACGGCATCGTGGAGTTCGAAGGGAAAGCTTCCCGCTTCCAGGCCCTCGCGGTACTCGTCCGCCTTGTCGTCGGCTTCAAGTGAGACGCACAGAAAACCCCGGGGATCGAGATGCCGCTCGCCGAGATCTCCCCACAACTCGTCCCATGCCGCATAGGCTTCGGTGACCAGATTGCCGTAACCGGTCGAGGCCCGATAGGCGCGGCGGATGATGCGGTGATGATCGCCCGATGCGCCGAGCGGGTTGGGAACCGATGCGCCCTGTTCGAGGATGGTGACATTGTGACCGGCCTTGGCCAGTGACCATGCGGTGGAGAGGCCGGCTATTCCGGCGCCGACGACGATGACGTTCATGTGTCTGCCTCACAGGCGCCGACTGTAATGCCGTTTCCGGCCAGCATGCGATCTGGCGTCGCCAGGCCAGGGAGAGCTAATGATTGCCCATGCCCCGACCCGCGCCGCCACCCTACCTCGACTTCGACCCCGCAACTCGCCGCCTGCGGCTCGACCCGCATCAGGAGCGCTTCGTTCAGAACCCCTATGAAGCGTATCGCTGGCTCCACGGCCAAGGCAGCACGTTCTTCTGGGAAGATTTCGGCCTGTGGTGCTTCGGGGGCTTCGAGGATGTCGGCCGGCTGCTCAGGGACCGCCGTCTCGGCCGCCAGAACCCCCGCGGGATTCCGGACAGGATTGCCGGCCACGACAGGAGCCACCTCGAGGATTTCGACGCGATCGAAATCCACTCGATGCTCGAACTCGAGCCGCCCGCCCATACCAGGCTGCGCACGCTCGTAAACCGCGCCTTCGTCTCGCGCCAGGTCGAGCGGCTTCGGCCCGCCATCGAAGCGCTCGCCGGCGAACGCCTCGACGGGCTGGAGCCTGGCCGGCAAGTGGACCTTCTTGCCGCCTTCGCCTCGCCGCTGCCGATAGCAATCATCGCCGGGCTGCTCGGCGTGCCCCTCGGCATGGGGCCGCAACTCGTCGAATGGTCGCACCAGATGGTGGCGATGTACATCCACGGCCGCACCCGATCCGCCGAGGAAGCAGCGAACCGTGCGGCCCGGGCGTTCGCGGGATTCCTGCGGGCGCACATCGCAGAGCGGCGGAAGCAGCCGGGCAACGACCTGCTGTCGGTGCTGATCGCCGCCCAGGCGAATGGCCAGATGCTCTCTGAAGACGAGTTGGTGTCCTCGACGATCCTGCTGCTCAATGCCGGCCATGAGGCCACAGTGCACCAGATCGGCAATGCGATCGCCTGCATTCTGGCGCAGGGCGGCGATCCTCGCCGCTTCTTCATGACGCCCGAGGCATCCGCCGCCACCATCGAGGAGTGCCTGCGCTTTGACCCGCCGCTCCACATGTTCACGCGCTACGTTTACGACGGATTGCACGATGGCGGCATCGAGGTGGCTCCGGGTGGCCAGGTCGGTCTCCTCCTCGGCATGGCAAACCACGATCCCCGCAGCTTTGTCGATCCGTCGCGGTTTTTGCCGGAGCGCCCCGACCAGAAGAACCTCTCCTTCGGCGCCGGCATCCATTTCTGCGTCGGCGCGCCGCTGGCGCGGCTCGAACTGCAGACCGGATTGTCCGTGCTGTTTCACAGGCTTCCGAAGCTGCGCGTCGTCGAGCCGCCCCGTTACCGCGACAGTTACCATTTCCACGGCCTCGAGCGCCTCCGGGTCGAAACCCGATGACGGCGCGCCCTACCGGGGGCGCGATTCGGCGATTTTCGCCTGAAGAATGATGACCGCCAGCAGGAACAGCCCCCTGATCACCGACTGCCAGTAGGCCGAAAGGGATATCCAGCCCAGACCGTTCTCGAAGTTGAGGATGTTGAACACCATGGCGAGGAGCAGCGCCCCGGCAAGGGTGGCGCCGATCGAGCCCACGCCGCCCGTGAGCAGCGTGCCGCCGACCACGACCGAGGCAATCGCAAAGAGCTCCCAACCGACCCCTTCGGTCGGCTGGCCGGCGCCGAACTGGGAAGCCAGGATCACGCCCGCCAGGCCGGCCAGAAGCCCGGAAGCCGCATAGACGCCCATCAGTGTACGCTCGACCTTCAGCCCCATCAGCGCCGCGGTGACTTCGCCGTCGCCTATGGCGAGCACGCGGCGGCCGACCGGATGCCGCTCCAGCGCCACCCACCCTGCGACATAGGCTGCCAGCGCGATCCAGGCCGGCACCGGGAAGCCGAGGAAATCGCCCTGCCCGATTTCGGTGAAGCCGCTGTCGTAGGAAACCGACACCGACTGGTTGCCGGCAAGCAGCAGAGCCGTCCCGTAAGCGGCAAGCATGGCAGCCAGAGTGCCGATGAACGGCTGGATTCGAAGCCGCGTAATCACCGCGCCGTTGAGCACGCCGACCGCAAGTCCTGCGGCCAGGCCGCCCAGCAGACCGGCCGCCCAGTGATAGGGGGAAAAAAGCGCGGCAACCACGCTCGCCAGGGCCGCCGTTCCCCCAACCGAGAGATCGATGCCGCCTGTCATGATCACCAGCGCCATGCCGAGCGCGATGAGGGCGAACATCGAATTGTAGCGCAGAAACGACAGCGCATTGTAGGACGACAGGAAGTTGTCGTAGCGCAGCGCTCCGAAGACGATCAGGAGGATGAGGGCGGCCACGACGCCGAGCCGCGCGAGATCGATGTTGGACCGTGGCGCCAACGGTCCGAGAGCGGCAAGGCGCGACGCAAGGTCCGTCATGCCCGCTCCGCCTGCTGCTGGATGTAGACCGCCGCTATGATCAGCGCCGCCTTCACCACCAATGCCGCGGCGTCCGGCACGCCATTGGCAAGCAACGTATAGCGGACCAGCTGGATCACCAGGGCGCCGAGCAATGTGCCCAGCACATTGGCGCGGCCCCCGGTGAGCAGCGTGCCCCCCACGGCCACGGCGGCGATCGCGTCGAGTTCCATGCCGAGCCCCACCAGATTGGCGTCGCTCGCCGAATTGCGCGCCACGACGATCAGGCCGGCGACGCCCGCCAGCGCGCCGCTGATCACATAGACCAGCCGCTTCACCCGTACCGACGGAATTCCTGCGAGACGCGCCGCCTGCTCATTGCCGCCCACCGCAATGATCTGCCTTCCCAATCCCGTGCGACGTATGACAAAAGCGGCGAGGCCCACCACCAACGCCATGATGGCGACCTGCGTCGGAATTCCGAATATCCGGCCAAGCGCGATGAACTGGAAAGCCTCGTTGCGGAACACCTGGAGATTGCCGTTGGTAAGCACCTGTGCGATGCCGCGGCCGGCGATGAAAAGGACGAGCGTGGCGACGATCGGCTGGATCCTGTAGCGGGTGATCAGCATGCCGTTGAACCAGCCGAGCGCGGCGGCTGCGACGACCGGCGCGACCAGCGCGAGCGCGACGCCCAGTGCCGGACTGGGCATGGGCAGGATGGAACCCAGGAAGATCATCGGGGCAAGGGCTCCGGCGATCGCCATCAGCGAGCCGACCGAGAGATCGATGCCTCCCGTTGCGATGACCAGCGTCATGCCGGTTGCCACGATGACGATCGCGGCAACCTGGGTGAGGTTCAGGCTGAGCGTCTGCCAGGAAAGGAAATTGGGCGTAACGAACACGTTGAACGCGATGAGCGCCAGGAAGGCCACCAGCGTCCCGTAGCGGCTGATCCACCGCACGGATCCCAGGCGAGGAGCCCGGGGAGCGGGCGTGCTGGTTTCGGCCGTGCTCACGCGGCGGCTTCCTGCTGATGGGCCATGGCGGTCATCAGCCGCTCCTCGGTGATCTCTCCTGCCCTGAGAAGCGCCACGGAGCAGCCGTCCGACAGCACGGTCACGTTGTCGGCAGCGGCGATCAATTCCTCGAGCTCCGACGAGATCATCAGCACGCCGAGGCCATCATCGGCGAGACTTCGAAGAAGCTTGAGGATCTCGGCCTTGGCGCCGACGTCGATACCGCGGGTGGGCTCGTCGACGATCAGCAGGCGCGGGTTCATGCAAAGCCACCGCGCCAGCAATACTTTCTGCTGGTTGCCCCCGGAGAGCTCGCGAATCGGCTGCTCGGCCGATGCGCACTTGATGCCGAGCGCCCGGACGTAGCGATCGACGATCTGCCCCTGCTGCTGCTTGTCGACGACGCCGGACCGCTGCAGGCGCGGCAGGATGGCGAGCGTCATGTTCTCTCGCACGCTCATCTCCGGGACGATGCCTTCCACCTTGCGGTCCTCGGAGACGAAACCCATACCGTCGCGGATGGCGTCCGCCGGTTCGGCATAGGCGACAGCCCTGCCCTCGACGGACACGCTGCCGGCATCGCAGCGGTCCGCCGCATAGATGAGCCGGGCAGTCTCGGTCCGCCCCGAGCCCAGAAGCCCTGCAAGGCCGGCGATCTCCCCTTTACCTATGGTCAGTGAAACGTTTCGCACCCGGAGTCCCGCGGCGAGATTTTTCGCCTCGACCAGCGGCTCATGGACCCTGGCCTCGCCATGCGCTCGGGCGGTGAAGGCGGTAAGCTCCCGTCCGAGCATGGCACGGACCAGTTCGATCCTCGATATGTCCTGCATGGCGCTTACTGCGACGGTGCGGCCGTCGCGCATGATCGTCACGCGGTCGCAGATCGCGTAGAGTTCGCCGAGCCTGTGGCTGATGAAGATCGTGGCAACCCCGTCGCGCTTCAGAGTACGGATCGTGTCGAAGAGCACCGCCACCTCGCGCTCGTCGAGAGATGATGTCGGTTCGTCCATGATGACCAACCGGGCATTCTGGCTGACGCCGCGGGCAATCGCCACCAGCTGGCGCGTCGCGGCTCCGAATTCACCGAGCGGGCGCTCCACGTCGAGTTCGAGATTGAACCGCCTGAGCACGGCGCGCGCGTCCGCACGCATCGTCGCGCGGTCGAGCAGCCCGAATTTGCGTGGCTCGCGGCCAAGGGAGATGTTCTCGGCAACCGAGCGGTTGGGTGCCAGGTTGATCTCCTGGTAGATCGTGGCGATTCCGGCCGCCTGGCTTTCTGCGGTCGAACGGAAATCGACCGGCTCGCCCCGGAAGTCGATTTCCCCGGCGTCCCTGGAGTAGGCGCCGGTCAGGATCTTGATCATGGTCGATTTGCCGGCGCCGTTCTGGCCGACCAGAGCCATGGCTTCACCCTGTGCGACTTCCAGCGAGGCGGCGCTGAGTACCCCGACCCCGGAAAAGCTCTTGTCGATGCCCCTCATCGAAAGCAGCAAAACCAGCTCCTCTCGCGCCTATCATTGCGTTTCATGGTCAGACCAGAACGGTTCCCTGCTTGCCCGGCCACGCCAGAGCCGCCTCGGGCGGGTGCATGGAGGGTCGGCTGCAGGCGGCAGTCTGCCGCCGCAATCCGATCGCGCGGACAGAATTGTGTCTGCCGTAAGGAGGCCGGGCCGGGGCAATTCCCCCGGCCCGGCCATTCCATCAGCGGCTCAGTAGGCGTTCGCCAGTTCTGCTGCGGCGTTCGATGGGTCGTAGAACTTGTCCTCGTTCTTCACCCACGCATCGATCTTCTCGCCGCCGGCATACCGCATCATCGTTTCGAAGGCCTTCGGCCCGAACCGCGGATTGCACTCCACCACGGCGTTGATCTTGCCGTCCACCACGGCCTGCACCGCCTCCTTGCCGCCATCGATCGACAGCACGATGACATCCTTGCCAGGCTGCTTGCCGATTGCCTCGAGCGCTGCAATGGCGCCCATGGCCATTTCGTCATTGTGTGCATAGATCACGTCCGCATCGGGATGTGCCTGCAACAGGGCTTCGGCCACCTGGCGGCCCTTGTCCCGGGCGAAGTCTCCGGACTGCGAGGCCAGGATGGTGAAGCCGCCGGCCGCGTTGATCGCCTCGTCGAAGCCTTTCTTGCGGTCATTGGCCGGCGACGACCCGGTCGTGCCTTCGAGTTCGATGATCTTGGTCTTGCCATTGGCATTCTTGATCAACCATTCGGCAACCCGCTTGCCTTCGTCGATGAAGTCGGAGCCGATGAAGGTCACGTAGTCCTCGCCCGCCTTGGCCAGGGCCTGGTCGACGTTGCGATCGAGCAGGATCACCGGGATCCCTGCCTTCTTGGCGGCCATGACGGCCGGGATCAGCGGCTTCTCCTCGCGCGGCGCGAGGAAGATCAGATCGACGCCCTGGGCGATCATCGAGTTCACGTCGGCGACCTGCTTGGCCGCCGAGCCGGCCGCATCGGTGTAGACGAGCTGGTGGCCGAGCTTCTTGGCTTCGTCGTGCATGCTCTGGGTCTGGGCGATGCGCCACGGATTGTTGCTCTCGGTCTGGGCGAAGCCGACCTTGTAGCTGTCCTTCTTGGCAAGCGGCGGCGCTTCGGCCAATGCCATGCCGGCGGTAAGGCCGATCGCGCCAATGGCACTTGCGGTCACCATGAACCTGCGTCGGGTAATCGATGTCATATGGTCCTCCACTAGAAATCCGGAATACGCCGGACGTCGTCTCTGTCGCGGCTTCCAGGGCCGCTTGCGTCAGCATCATGAACGAGCACGGTCAGCTTGTCATGCAGCCCGACCCCGTTTTTGCGCCTCGGCCAGCCTGGCCCAGTCGAAGCTGACGCCGATCCCCGGTACGTCGGGCGCAATGGCATGGCCGTCCTCCAGCACCAGGGGACGGTTCGTATATCGATCGATCTGGAAGCCGTGCACCTCGAGCCAGCCGGCGTTCTTCCGAGCCGGCACCAGGCTGACATGCAGTTCCTGCATCCCGTGGCTGCAGACCGGAATCCCGTGACGCTCCGCAAGCCGTGCGACCTGCAGCCAGCCGGTGATGCCGCAGCAATTCGATGCATCGGGCTGGAT
>JAJFMR010000486.1 GCA_020696915.1 Rhizobiaceae bacterium
AAAACAATGATCTATCCGAATACCCGCCACGAGAGCCTGAACGAATTGAATCGGCACATGATCATGACCGACTTCACCGACTGGGCCGTGAGCGTCACCGGCAAGTAGCGAGGGCGCTGGCCGGGCGGACGCCGCGGTTTACTTTCCCGGCCGGGAAAGGCATCTACGCCATCCAAGTCCCTCCCCACCGAAAGCCGAGGATCGCCCGGACCAAATGTCTTCACCTCCCCTGAACGGCATCCGCGTCGTCGAGCTCGCCCGCATCCTGGCTGGCCCCTGGGCGGGGCAGATGCTCGCCGACCTCGGCGCCGACGTGATCAAGGTCGAAAGCCCCGAGGGCGACGATACGCGCAAATGGGGCCCTCCCTTCGTGACGTCCGCCGGCGGCGAGAATTTGTCGGCGGCCTATTATCACGCCTGCAACCGCGGAAAACGTTCCGTCGTGATTGATTTCTCCACCCCGGAAGGTGCCGGGACCGTGCGGCGCCTCATTGCCACGGCCGACGTGCTGATCGAGAATTTCAAGCTCGGCGGCCTCGGGAAATACGGGCTGGATTATGAAACCCTGCGCCCCGCGAACCCGCGGCTCGTTTACTGCTCGATCACCGGTTTTGGCCAGAACGGACCCTATGCGCCACGCGCCGGCTACGACTTCATCATCCAGGGAATGTCCGGCCTGATGTCGATTACCGGACCGGAGGACGGCGAGCCGCAGAAGGTCGGCGTAGCGGTCACCGACCTCTTCACCGGTCTCTATACGGTCATTGCCATCCAGGCTGCCCTGCGGCACGCCGAGGCCACTGGCGAGGGTCAGCTGATCGACATGGCGCTGCTCGATTCGCAGATCTCGGTGCTCGCCAACCAGAACCTCAACTTCCTCGTTTCGGGCCGGTCGCCCGGGCGGATGGGCAATGCGCACCCGAATATCGCGCCCTACGAGGTCTACGAGGCGGCAGACGGACATTTCATCCTGGCCATCGGCAATGACGGCCAGTTCGCGAAATTCTGCGCAATTGCGGGACTTGGCGACCTGCCGGGCGATCCGGACTTCGCCACCAACCCGGCGCGCGTGGCCAACCGCGAGCGGCTGCGCGATCGGATCGTCGCCGCACTCCTGCCCTGGCAACGCGACGATCTGCTGGCCAGGCTTGCCGGGGCAGGCGTTCCAGCCAGCCCTATCAACACGATTGGCGAGATGTTTGCCGATCCTCAGACGATCGCCCGCGGCCTTCGCCTCGACCTCGAGGACGCCCAGGGCAATGTCTTGCCGTCAGTGCGCTCGCCGATGCTGATGTCGGCGACGCCGCTCGCGTACAGGCGACCCTCGCCGCGGCTCGGCGAGCACACGGCCGAGGTCCTCGAAGAGTTGGAGAAGCTACCGAGATGAAGACCGGCGGACAGCTGATCGTCGATGCGCTCGAGGCAAATGGCGTCGAGCGCATCTTCTGCGTGCCCGGCGAATCCTACCTGCCGGTCCTCGACGCCCTCCATGATTCGCCGATTCGCACCATCGTGTGCCGTCAGGAAGGCGGCGCTGCGATGATGGCCGACTGCGAAGGCAGGCTTACCGGGCGGCCGGGCATCTGCTTCGTCACGCGCGGCCCGGGCGCCACCAATGCCTCGGCCGGCATCCACATCGCCAGCCAGGACTCTACGCCGCTGATCCTGTTCATCGGCCAGGTGGCGAGCCGCGCAAGAGAGCGCGAAGCGTTCCAGGAAGTCGACTACAGGCGCTTCTTCGCCGATCTCGCAAAATGGGTCGTGGAGATCGACGATGCGTCGAGAATCCCGGAGCTCGTGGGCCGCGCCTTCGCCGTCGCAACGTCCGGACGGCCGGGGCCGGTCGTCGTCTCACTGCCGGAAGACATGCTGTCGAGCCTGGCCGAGGCGCCGCGGCCGCTGCCCTCGGTGCCGGTCGAAACGCGCCCCGGCGAGACCGAGATGCAGCGACTCGAGGAGCTGCTCGGCAAGGCCGAGCGGCCTTTCGCCATTCTCGGCGGCTCGGGCTGGACTGCGGAATCGGTCTTGCAGTTTCAGCGGTCGGCCGAGAGCTGGGCGCTGCCTGTGGGCTGCTCGTTCCGGCGCCAGATGCTGTTCGATCATCTGCATCCCTGCTATGCCGGCGACGTCGGCATCAGCCCCAATCCAAAGCTTGCCGCCTTCATCAAGGCGGCCGATCTCGTTCTGCTGATCGGCGGACGCCTGGGTGAGATGCCCTCCTCCGATTACACGCTGCTGAAAAGCCCGTACCCGGACCAGAGTCTGGTCCACGTGCATGCCGATGCGGGCGAGCTCGGCCGCGTCTACCGACCGGCGCTGCCCATCAACGCCTCCCCGAAAGCCTTCGTGGAGGCGTTCGCGGGGCGCGGCCCGGCCGCGCCGCCGCGCTGGGGCGACCTTACGGCAGCCTTGCACGGCGCCTATCTGGACTGGTCGACGCCACCCGGGACGGGGCCCGGCGAGGTCCAGATGGGTCCGATCATGCAGCACCTCGAACATATTCTGCCCGATGACGCCATCCTCGCCAACGGCGCCGGCAACTACGCCACGTGGGTACACCGGTTTCACCGCTTCCGGCGCTTTGGCACGCAGGCCGCTCCGACCTCCGGCTCCATGGGCTACGGCACCCCGGCGGCGGTGGCGGCCAAGCTGCTGTTTCCCGGGCGCGAGGTGATCGCCTTTGCCGGCGACGGCTGTTTCCTGATGAACGGCCAGGAGTTCGCGACCGCCGTCCAGTACGGCCTGCCGATCATCGTCATCGTGGTCAACAATGG
>JAJFMR010000487.1 GCA_020696915.1 Rhizobiaceae bacterium
AAATACGTGAGCCAATCAGAACCAACAAGGAAATCAGGGTGTTGGATGGTGGGTGTGACAGGGATTGAACCTGTGACCCCTACGATGTCAACGTAGTGCTCTCCCGCTGAGCTACACACCCTTCCGTGGCGGCGCATACACCACATTATGGCGGGACCCGTCAATAGCGGGATGCCGGCCGGAATCGGCTGTAGATCCGCCCTGCCGACGTCTTGACGGGGCAGCTGTCAGGCGGCCTGCAGCATCTTCTCGACCTCGTTCACAAGGTCGCGCAGGTGAAACGGCTTCGACAGGATCTTGGCTTCCCGGGGGGCCCTGGAATCGGGGTTCAGCGCGACGGCCGCGAAGCCGGTGATGAACATCACCTTCAGGTCGGGATCGATCTCCGTGGCGCGCCGGGCAAGCTCGATGCCGTCCATCTCGGGCATGACGATGTCGGTGAGCAGCAGCGAAAAGGGCTCCTCGCGAAGCCGCTCATAGGCGCTGGCGCCGTTGTCGAAGTCGCTCACGTCGTAGCCGGCCCGCTCCAGCGCCTTCACCAGAAAGCGGCGCATGTCGTCGTCGTCTTCAGCCAGAAGTATGCGTGCCATCGTGGATCCTGTCCCAATCAACGGTTCCGAACCATGTTGCTCGGGCGGTTCCGTTAACCATCTTGCATATGACGTGCAGGGGGTAAACATCAAGTGAATGAGGCATTGCCGCGCCAGGCGGGGGAGGCACGTCGGAACGGCGTCGAGAGCGGCGATGCTGCTGGACACGCGGTCCGCCAGATGGCAGGCTCGAAGCCATGAATCGCGGGCTCTTTCTCGGGGACGACACATGACGGCGACCGACGATTTCTCGGCGACCGCACCCTTCGAGATTTGCGGCGGCGACCGGCAGCGCGTTCCCTTCGTATTCGATTCCCCGCACAGCGGCCGCCACTATCCCGACCGTTTCCTCGCCATGACCAGGCTCGACCGGATGGCGATCCGGCGCTCCGAGGATTGCTTCGTCGACGAACTGTTCGGCGCGGCCGCGCCGCTCGGCGCGCCGCTGCTTGCCGCGAATTTCCCGCGCGCCTATCTCGACGTCAATCGCGAGCCCTGGGAACTCGATCCGCGCATGTTCGCGGACCCGGTGCCCTCCTTCGCAAACATCAGGTCGGCGCGCGTTGCCGGCGGTCTCGGCACGGTTCCCAAGGTGGTCGGCGAGGGGCTCGACATCTATTCCGGCCGGCTGCCCATCGCCGAGGCGCTCGGCCGGATCAACTCGGTCTACAAGCCGTACCACCAGGCGCTGAAGTCGCTGCTCGGCCGCACCCATCAGCAGTTCGGCTACGCGGTGCTGATCGACTGCCATTCGATGCCGGCCTCGATCCGCGTCGGCGAAACCGGGCTCCGGCCGGATTTCATCATCGGCGACCGCTTCGGGGCGTCGGCGGCACCGGCGCTCACCGAAACGGCGATCGGCATCCTGGTGGGGATGGGCTATACGGTCGCCCACAACAAGCCATATGCCGGCGGCTTCATCACCGAACATTACGGCCGTCCCGCACGCGGCCTGCACGTGCTGCAGATCGAGGTCAACCGCGGCCTCTACATGGACGAGCGGACACTTCAGAAAGCGGCGGGTTTCGATGCGCTCGCCGGGGACGTATCGCGCTTCTCGGCCGAGCTGATGGCCATGCCGGATTATCATTTCCTCGGCCTGCCGCTCGCTGCCGAATAGGCTGCCGGCATTTGCCGTCCGGCCAAGCCGGGTTCCCTGCAGATAAAAAAATGACCGCATCGTCACCGACGCGGTCAAGTCTAGGGAGGAAACGCCCAAGAAGGGCAACGGACAGGCGAACCTGCCCGACCCCGAAAATATTGTGCAATGCACCAATGTCAACACGGGCGGCTTCCTTAATTCAGACTTATGTGTCAATCCACCGAAAGCCGGTGCCAAGAGTGGCATTTCGGCAACAGGAGACGGGTCTTGGACATTCCGGCGGAATTCCTGCGGCGCCTGGCTGGTGCGGCGGCCGCGCAGACACTGCCGCGCTTCCGCGGGGCCGGCGCCGTCGCCAACAAGCTGGAAGGCGGCTTCGATCCGGTCACCGAGGCCGATCGCGAAGCCGAGCAGGCGCTGCGGCAACTGATCCGCGCGGAGTATCCGGGTCACGGCATCATCGGCGAGGAGTTCGGCCCCGAAAATATAGACAGTTCCTTTCTGTGGGTCGTCGATCCGATCGACGGGACCCGATCCTTCATCTCGGGCATTCCGCTGTGGGGCACGCTGGTCGGACTGACCGCGGACGGCAGGGCGGTGGCTGGCATGATGGCGCAGCCCTTCACCCGCGAACTGTTCTACGCCTCCGCCGGCCAGGCCTGGTACGAGGCCTCCGGCGTGACCCGCCGCATCGCCACCAGCGGCAAGACGGCGCTTTCCGAAGCCACGCTCTGCACCACGACGCCTGCGATGTTCACCGAGAATGGCCGCGCTGCCTACGACCGCGTCGAAAAATCGGTGCGCATGGCCCGCTACGGCACCGATTGCTATGCCTATGCGATGCTGGCGGCCGGCCATGTCGACCTGGTGGTCGAAACCGGGCTGCAGCCCTATGACATCATTGCGCTTATACCGATCATCGCGGCTGCCGGCGGGACCGTGACCGACTGGAACGGCGGCCCTGCGGAACGGGGCGGCGACATCGTCGCCGCCGCAACGGCCGAACTCCATGCGGCGGCGCTCGCCGTTCTTGGCGCCGCCGGCTGACCGGCGTCAGAAGGCGGCCGGATCGGAGCCC
>JAJFMR010000085.1 GCA_020696915.1 Rhizobiaceae bacterium
GACGCTATCCTCCGTGCCGGGACTGACCGAATGGGCTCGCTGACCATTCGCGACGTGCGAAAATCCTTCGGGATGACCGAGGTGCTGAAGGGCATCGGCCTCGAGGTGAATGACGGCGAGTTCGTGGTGTTCGTCGGGCCCTCGGGATGCGGCAAATCTACTCTGCTGCGCGTTATCGCCGGATTGGAGGATTTGACCTCCGGCGACGTGCTGATCGACGGCAGGAGCGTCGTCGGCGTGCCGCCCGCCAGGCGCGGCATCGCCATGGTATTCCAGACCTACGCGCTTTATCCGCATCTCACCGTGCGCGACAATATGGGACTTGGGCTCAGGCAGGCGGGAACCCCAGCGGCGGAGGTCGAGAAGCGCATCGCCGTCGGTTCGGCGATGCTGGGGCTCGAGCCGTATCTGAATCGGCGCCCGGCAGAGCTTTCGGGCGGCCAGCGGCAGCGCGTGGCGATCGGCCGGGCGGTGGTGCGTTCGCCGAAACTGTTTCTGTTCGACGAGCCGCTCTCCAATCTCGACGCCGCGCTCCGCGTCAACACCAGGCTCGAAATTGCCCAGCTGCACCGTCGGCTCCAGGCGACGATGATCTACGTTACCCACGACCAGGTCGAGGCGATGACGCTCGCCGACCGCATCGTGGTCATCAACCAGGGTCGCATCGAGCAGGTCGGCGCGCCGATGGACCTGTACAATTCTCCGGCCAACGAGTTCGTGGCGGGCTTCATCGGATCGCCGAAGATGAACTTCATCGACGCCGCCAGGCTGGGCGATGACAACGCCCGGACGGTCGGGGTCAGACCCGAGCATCTCCGGCTGGACCGGGCTACCGGTGACTGGAAGGGCACGGTGGTGCACGCCGAGCACCTCGGCGCCGATACCAATGTCTATATCGACACGGAAAAGGCCGGGCTTCTGACGGCTCGCATTTTCGGCGTCTACGAAGCGGCGCCGGGCGCCATCCTCTATGCCACGCCCGACCGCGGGAAGACCTACCGCTTCGGCAAGGACGGCAGCGTCATCGCGCCCGGGACGCTCTGACCCGGTTCCCGCTTGGACATCCTGGTACTGTCTGAAGGAAGTTCCACTGTCAGATTACTGCTTGAAACAGTGCTGGCGATGCCATTCTAGAAAGCTGGGATGAGGACGCTCGGCCAATCTTTGAGGAGCCAAGGCGCGACCAGTGCTATTGATAATGCCCCGAACGCCAGCTGGATCGTTGATCTGCCGCGAGACGATGATCGTCAGGTCGTCCGCTAGACTGATAAGTCCGCGATCGAACATCCAATGCGCCGTGCCCGAAAGCGCAATTCCGTTGCTGATGCTGTCAGGGCCCTTCGCTTCAACTGGCCGGATGTGAGCGGCCGCGGCCTCTGCCCGGCCACCGCCGTTGATGAGCTTCAGCCCCGTGATTGCACACCGTTGCTCGTAGGCTCGCAGGACGAGGCGTCGGAACGAGCGGTCGCGCACGGCGCGTGAAATGATGGCGCGATCCCGCGTCTGCTCAAAAATGAAAGGTTCCTGTTCTTGCGAGAATCCTAACGAAGACACGTCGACACGAGGTAACAGAGGATCGCCCCGGGCCAAGCCCAACTCTATGATGCGATTGAAGTCTCTCGGTGAAATTGGGCGAACAGCAGACTGCGCGCGTCCGGAAATCTGTCCAGCTTCGTTCAATACCCCTCGCTCGGCGATTCCATCAATGCCCATGAAGGGAACCGGATCCGGGAAATCGAGGTAGCTCCCGGGCTCTATCAGCGCGATGTGCATGCCCGGGGCAGGATCCGGAACGATCTCCTGAACCTTGGCGGTGGCGAAGTAGCCCCGTGTATTGGGTACCTTGCGCGGCTCGTAATACAGGATCCAGTCGCCGACGCACTCTTCTACACGGCCCAGATACTGCTTGGGAAACTGATACCGTTCAGCAGGGCTGTCGTCATAAATCGAATCCGAGCGATGGATGAAGACACCGAATCCCATGAGGTCTGTATATACCGGACTGCGGTGACCGCGAGCGGTAAGAATTCTGGGCAGTTACCTACCTGAAAGTAGGCGTCCGTCGCCTGGCCAGTGCCCCCACATGCCGCTCACACCCGAGCAAATCGCATCCCCCCTTTATTTATGCGTCCGCCCTGATCTCCTGCTTCTGACTGCCCAGCCCTTCGATGCCGAGTTCGACCACGTCGCCGGGCTTCAGGTAGCGCGGCGGCTTCATCCCCATGCCGACGCCGGGGGGAGTTCCGGTCGAGATGACGTCGCCGGGCTGCAGGGACATGAACTGCGACAGATAGGACACCAGGAAGGCGGCGCCATAGACCATCGTGCGGGTCGACCCATCCTGCATCGTCCGGCCGTTGACGGTGAGCCACATCTTCAGGTTCTGCGGGTCGGGGACTTCGTCTTTCGTCACCAGCCAAGGCCCAATCGGCCCGAACGTGTCGCAGCTCTTGCCTTTCGTCCATTGGCCGTGCCGTTCGATCTGGAAGGCCCGCTCGGAAACGTCGTGGGCGACGCAGTAGCCGGCGACGCAGTCGAGCGCCGACGCTTCCGGCACATATTTCGCCGTCCGTCCGATCACCACTGCAAGCTCGACCTCCCAGTCGGTCTTTTCGGAGCCGCGGGGAATAAGGACGTCGTCGTTCGGGCCGACGATCGCCGAGTTCGCCTTCATGAAGACGATCGGCTCGGCCGGCACCTTGGCGCCGGTCTCCGCTGCGTGGTCGGAATAATTGAGCCCGATGCAGATGAACTTGCCGGTTCCCGTCACGCAAGGCCCGAGCCGCGGATTGCCCTCGACCAGAGGCAGCGATTTGAGATCCGCCTTGGCCAACTCGGCCAGCGAATTCGGGTCGATGTCGCTGCCGCCGACATCCATAATCAACGACGACAGGTCGCGGATCTTGCCGTCCGAATCCACGGCTCCCGGACGCTCGCCTCCCGCATCGCCATATCGCAACAACTTCACGCCTGACACTCCCTTCGCTGCCCGTACCGGGGCGGTTTGAAAATCAGATCGCCCGGTTTGGCCAGAACAGCCAAACCATCATGATCGCCACGAGTAACCAGATAAATGCGATGAAGGCTAGGCCGGCGCGGCTGGCCGGCTTGTCGCGGCGCATGGCTTCGGCACGAAATTCGGCCATGAGGGCGGTGGGCACCAGTCTCACGGCAAGCATGATGCCGAGCGGCAGGATGACGAGTTCGTCCATATAGCCGAGCACCGGGATGAAGTCCGGTATAAGGTCGACGGGACTGAGCGCATAGGCCGCGACCGCGCCGGCAACGGCCTTTGCATACCAGGGGACGCGCGGATCACGGGCGGCAAGCCAAAGAGCCATGATGTCCCGCTTGATGGCTCGCGCCCATTGTCTCAAGGAATCGATGGTCGTCAAGCCGTGTCCCAAGGGCGCCACCCGTTCTGGTGATCAGATGGTCCAACCGCCATCGATGGCATAGGCCTGGCCCGTCGTGTAGGTCGCACCGGAGAGGTAGACGGCGAGATCGGCGATTTCCTCCGGGGTGCCGAGGCGCCCCATGGGCTGACGGGCGATGAAGGCGGCGCGCGCCTTTTCGTAGTCGCCCTGCGCGCGCATGCGGTCCTCCAGGGAGGGGCTTTCCACCGTGCCTGGACAGATCGCGTTGCAGCGGATTCCCTTGCTCACGAAGTCAGCCGCAACCGACTTGGTCAGGCCAAGTACGGCGGCCTTCGTCGTGGCGTAGACGAAGCGGTTCGGCACACCGGCGATGCTCGAGGCTATCGACGAGACGTTGATGATGACGCCGCTGCCGCGCTCCACCATTCCCGGAAGCGCCGCCCGGATGGTGCGCACCATGGAGCGGACATTGAGGTCGAAGGCGAAGTCCAGTTCCTCTTCGGCCATGTCGAGGATGGTACCGGCATGAACGAAGCCGGCGCAGTTGAAAAGGATGTCGAGCCGGCCGATTTCGCCGATCACGGTCTCCACCGCGCCGGCGTCGAGCACGTCGAGACGTCCGACCGTGATCCCGGGCTCGGAATCGAGCCGGCCGAGAAGCGCTTCATTGATGTCGGTTGCGTGGACTTGTGCACCCGCCCGCGCGAATGCCAGCGCTGTGGCGCGTCCGATTCCCTGGGCCGCAGCCGTGACGAGAACGGTTTTCCCGGTCAGTTTTTCCGTCATGTGTCGAATCCCGGTGGCAGCTTCGAGAGAGGAAAGTCTGGCTGGTCTTGTTGCAAGCCGCACCGCGTCAATCAAGCCTTCGTTCCCGGTAGGGATCGTGTTCACGCCCCGGCGAAGTCACGTGGCCCCGGGCTGTTGCAGGCCCGAACCTCCGCTGGCGGGGCTCAGTCCCCGTAGGGCACCCAGACGTTTTTGACCTCCACCGCGCGGCGCAGCAGCGCGTCACCTGCGGAATCGGGCGCGAACCAGTCGATGTCGCGGCCCTGGCTTGTCCAGACGCGCTTCAGATTGCCGGCCGAATGGGCCTCGGCGCTGGCGCAAGTCTCATGGTCGGCGATCAGCCACAGCCCGTCGACGTCATCGTGCCTGGCCAGCACGCCGGACAGTTCCGCGTTCCTGCCGGTGACTATGTTGACGGCGCCGGCCGGTACGTCGGAATATTCGATGACCTGGTAGAGGTCGGTGGCCAGCAACGGGTATCGTTGGCTGGGCACCGCGACCACGGTGTTGCCCATGGCCAGCGCCGGCGCCAGCAGCGAGACCAGCCCGGCGAGCGGAGCCGCATCGCCCATGACGATGCCCAGAACCCCGACGGGCTCGTTCAGCGCCAGCGTGACGGCTCGCGCCGGCGGCAGGTGCACGCGGCCTTCGAACTTGTCGGCCATTCCCGCAAAATAGAAGAGACGCTCGACCGCCAGGTCCACCTCGGCACGGGCCTGCCTGGGCGCGGCGCCGGCAAGCGCGGTGAGCCGCGCCGCAAACTCGGCGGTCCGCGCCGCCAGGTTCTCGGCGAGGTAGTAAAGTACCTGGCTGCGATTGTAAGGCGTCGCCTCCGCCCAGGCGCGTGCGCCGCGCGCCGCCGTGACCGCGTCGCGTATATCCTTGCGGTTGCCGAGCCCGGCCTCGCCGGCCAGCCTGCCCTTGCGGTCGGCAACGGCGAAGGCGTAGTTGGAATCGGGGCGCACCTGCTTGCCACCGATATAGAGTTTCGCCGTCCGGTCGATTGTCGAACCTTCGGCGCGTCCGGCTGCGGCGGTCGGCGCCGGGCCTTGCCTGATGACCGGCCCGGCAGTCTGCTTTGCGGCGAGATACTCGTGCATGCCTTCCTTGCCGCCCTCGCGGCCAAAGCCGCTCTCGCGGAAGCCGCCGAAGCCGCTCGACGCGTCGAACATGTTGGTGCCGTTGATCCACACCACACCGGCCTTCAACTGCGGCGCCACGTGCACCGCGAGGTTGATGTTTTCGCTCCAGACCGAAGCCGCCAGCCCGTAACGTGTGTTGTTGGCAAGCTCCACCGCCTCTTCCGTCGAACGGAAGCTCATCGCGGCAAGCACCGGACCGAACACTTCCTCCTGAGCCAGTATGTTGGCTGGAGCCACGCCGGTGGCCAGCGTCGGAAGATGGAACCAGCCGGACGCCGGCAGCTCGAACTCGGGCTGCCAGCAGGCGGCGCCCTGCCTGGCGCCTTCGGCCACGAGACCTTGCACCCTCTCGAGCTGGCTGCGGTCGACCAGCGGGCCGATGTCGGTGTTCTTGTCGAGCGGGCTGCCGACGCGCAGCCGCGCCATCCGCGCCTTCACCTTGGCGATGATGGCATCGGCGATGCTTTCCTGGACGAGCAGACGAGATCCCGCGCAGCAGACCTGGCCCTGGTTGAACCAGATCCCGTCGACCAGGCCTTCCACCGCGCTGTCGAGGTCGGCATCCTCGAAAACGAGAAAAGCCGATTTGCCGCCGAGCTCCAGCGACAGCTTCTTGCCGGAACCCGCCGTCGCCCGGCGGATGATCTTGCCCACCTCGGACGACCCCGTGAAGGCGATCTTGTGCACGCCGGGGTGGTCGACGAGCGCAGCACCGGCGCGCGGGCCGCCCGGAATGATGTTGACGACGCCCTTCGGCACGCCGGCCCGCTCGCAGATGTCGGCAAACAGCAGCGCGGTGAGCGGCGTGAATTCCGCCGGCTTCAGCACCACGGTGCAGCCGGCGGCGAGTGCCGGAGCAATCTTCCAGGCTAGCATCAGCAGTGGAAAGTTCCACGGGATGATCTGTCCGGCCACGCCAACGGGCGTGGCTTCGGGAAACTCCCTGTCCAGCGCCTGTGCCCAGCCGGCATGATGGAGGAAATGGCGGATGGCAAGCGGCACGTCGATGTCGCGGCTTTCGCGGATCGGCTTGCCGTTGTCGAGTGTCTCGAGGACTGCGAACAGCCGCTGATGCCGCTGCATGGCGCGGCCGATCGCGTAGAGGGTCCTGGCGCGCTCGTAACCGGTACGGGCGCTCCAGCGCGGCAGCGCCTTCGCCGCCGCCTTCACCGCCGCATCGACGTCGGCGGCTCCTGCTTCGGACAGCGTGGCGAGCCTGTCGCCGCCGGCAGGATCGGTGGTCTCGAAGGTGGCGCCGTCGCTCGCCGCGACCCACTCGCCGCCGATGAACAGCGATTTCGAAAAGTCCCGCGAAGCGAGCCAGGCATCGGCCTCGTCGCGGGCCTCCGGCGCCGGGCCGTAATCCATCGACTGATAGCGCTCGTAGATGTTCATGGCAGGCTCCTCGCGCGGCGCGCTTTGCCGCGGTAAATGCGTCAGCGTCGGGAACGGCGCGCCATACCTCGTTCAGGCCATCGGGTGGCGATGATTGGCGGAATAATGGCCGCTCAGATGATGCTCCAGCTGTCGCTCGATGTCCGTCAGAAGGCTCGAGGCTCCGAAGCGGAACAGTTGCGGCTCGATCCATGGGCGGCCGAGTTCTTCCTTCATGAGCACCAGCCAGTCCAGCGATGCCTTCGCCGTGGAGATGCCGCCCGCCGCCTTGAAGCCGATCATGATGCCGGTCGCCTCGAAATAGGCCCTGATCGCCCGGACCATGGCGAGGCCGACGGGCAGCGTGGCATTGACGCTTTCCTTTCCGGTGGAAGTCTTGATGAAATCGGCGCCCGCCATCATCGCCACCATCGAGGCGAACACCACGTTGCGCAGGCTCGAGAGGTCGCCGGTTCCGAGGATGACTTTCAGATGCGCCTCGCCGCAGGCGGCACGAAACGCGGAGACCTCGTCGTGGAGTTCGCGCCACTTCGCGCCGAACACCAGCCCGCGGGGAATCACCACGTCGATCTCGTCGGCGCCGTCGGCGACCGAGGCCGCGATTTCGCCGACGCGGGTGGCAAGGGGCGCCAGCCCGTGCGGGAATGCCGTCGACACCGCCGCGACACCGACGTCCGTGCCCCGCAGCGCCTCCACGGCCGTCGCCACGAACGGATGGTAGACGCAGACGGCGGCCGGCCGGATGATCGTCCGGCCGAGGCCGAGTGCTTCGACGATGTCTCCCCGAAGCGGGTTCCGGGCCTTGGCGCAGAGGCGACGGACGCGCTCCTCGGTGTCGTTGGAGTTGAGCGTCGTCAGGTCCATCAGCGCGATCGCTCGAAGCAGCCATGCCGCCTGCGTCTCACCCTTGATGGAACGCCGCTTCGTCAGGCTGCCGACCCGGCGCTCCAGGGCGGAACGGTTGACATTGCGCATCGATTCGAGAAAGCCGAGATCGAGCGGCATGCCTGGGTTGCGCCCCAGGCCGGGCGCCGGCGTGTTGGCGGCCATGCGCAATTCGAGCGCTCTCGCCGGTGCAGTCTCCGCTTTCAGGTCGGCCACGGCCTTGCTGCTCATCCTGCCGCTCTTTCCCGCCGGTAGACGCGGTGCCCGGCGCCGCCCGCTCTTTTTATCCGTCACTGAGCGCCGATAGCAAGGCGGAGCGGCCATGATAGCGGCGCCGGCATGACCGGCGAGCTCGGTTGGACCGCAAGTCGCCGCGCGTTCATTGCAACCGATCCGTGTGAGGAAACGCACAGTCTTGCAGCATCGTCGGTGCGATCGTCGCAAAGGGCGAAACACCTTTGGAGTCGGGCCATGATCGACGCGGGACCTGCCGTTGTCCTGTTCTTCAGCATGTTCGCAGGCGCCGTCGTTTCATCCTTCTCGGGCTTCGCGTTCTCGCCGGTCGCGGGCGTGCTTCTCCTGACCATGTTCGAACCGGCCGTCGCTGTTCCCGTCCTCATGATCTGCAGCATCTTCGTACAGGTCACGACCCTGGTTCACCTCAGGCATGGTCTCAAGTTCGGCAGCACCGCCATGCTGTTGGGAGGAGCCTGCGGCGTCTCACTCGCGATGGTCCTGTTCCATCGCATCGACGCCGAGCGCTTCCAGCTGGCGTTTGCCGTTTTCCTGGCCGCTTACGCGACAACCATGCTGCTCCGGCCGCACGGAAGGATAAGAGCGGGGGGAGGTCCCAGGACGGAGATGGCGGTTGGATTCGCCGGCGGTCTGATTGGCGGCCTTACGGCCATGCCGGGTGCCGTGCCTGTTCTCTACTGTGACTGCAGGGGCTGCCCGAAGGAAGTTCAGCGAGCAACCGTCCAGCCCTTCATTCTTGCCATGCAGGTGCTGGCGCTGTGTCTGATGGCTGCTTCCGGTGCGATGCAATGGAGGGTGGTCGAACTCGCCGTAACTGCGTTGCCGGCGCTGGCAGCCGGCATCATGATCGGGCTGTTCCTTTTCGGCCGGGTTCCCGACGTCGGGTTCCGGAGGGTTGTCCTCGTCCTCCTTCTTGCCACGAGCGCCGGAATCATCGCCAAGCACAACCTCGTGCGCCCGCCCGGCCTTGAGATCGCGGGCGAGCCGCCTGGGTCAACCTTCAAGATCCCTGCTGGCGCCATGACGCTGCAAGCCGATACTGCCTTTATCGCGAGAGGGCCGTAACGGCGTGCAGCCCCTCCCAAATCGAGTCCGTCTTGGCGCTATGCTGGATTCCGCTGCGCGGCATTGTCGACGGCCCACGCGCCGGGCCCTGCGGCCACCAGATAGAGGAAGATGAAGCAGTAGAGGATTGCCGCATCACCCATGTTGGTGGCCGGGAAAAACCCCATCGGTGCATGACCGATGAAATAGGCGACGGCCATTTCGCCCGACAGGATGAAAGCGGTCGGACGCGTCAGGAAGCCGACCCCAATCAGCAACCCGCCGACCAGTTCCAGTATGCCGGCGAACAGCATCATCGGGTTCATACCGGCAGGCGCTTCCATACCCGCGGGCATGGGCGGGAAGCCTAACAGTTTCTGCGTGCCATGCTCGAAGAAAAGCAGCGCCGTCACGATGCGCAGGACCGCCAGCAGCTGCGGCGAATATTTCGCAAGACCGTAAAACATCTGTCGCTCCCGTTGGCCGAAGCGATATTAGTTCCAGATGGTCCGGCGTCTACCCCACGAAAGCCTTTTCCACGACGAAGCCGGCCGGCTGGCTGTTCGAGCCTTCCTCGAATCCGAGTTGCTCGACCAGCGACTTGACGTCCGCGAGCACGTTCATCGAACCGCAGATCATGACGCGATCTGTTTCGGGATCGAGCGGGCCGATGCCGAGGTCCGCAAAGATGCGGCCATTCTCGATGAGCCGCGTGATGCGCCCCATCCGGGGCGTGATTTCG
>JAJFMR010000086.1 GCA_020696915.1 Rhizobiaceae bacterium
GGCCGCTGCCCTTGGTGCCGAGATCAAGAAGCCTGCCGTCCCGCAGGTCGTGGAGCTGCGCGAAAAGAAAGCCGCGCCCGTCGCCGAGTTCTGGGTTGTAGGTGCGGAACTGATGACCGTGATAGCGCAGCGCCAGCGGCTTGCCGAAGCTTCCCGTCAATGGTTCGAAACGGCCGAGGTGGGCGATCCACTCGTCATCCGTCAGATTTCCCAGGCCGATACGCACTGCCCAGTCCTGGTTGCGGTAGCGAAGGATGTGCTCCGGAAAGGCAGCCGGCACGACTTCGTCGTAGAATGCGTCGCCCAGCGCCGCATGGCTGACCGACGGGCGGAAGGTATCTGATACCGGCATTGCTCTCGTTCTTGCGCGTCGATCGGACTGCTGGTGCCGACCCTCGCGGAGCACATAGCGCATTCGCCGCTGCCGGCGAACCGTGTTGGCAGCGGGGCCAACGGCGTGAAGACTGCCTGCGGCTGCCGGCGGCATGCCGTCCGGCTTCACTCGACGAAGACCCTGACGCTTGCCGCGCGGCCCGCCGCGTCGATGACGGTGAGCGTCGAATAGCCGGTCCCGTCCGGCTGCCAGGTCGTGGACCGGCGGCGCTCGACCTTGGCGAGCGGCCTGCCGTTGGCGAGCCAACGGAAGGGAGCGCGGCCGCCCTGGAGCTTCAGCACCAGCGGCGAGGCGTCGGACGTGGCGTTACCGAGATCGACCCTGGCGCCGTCCGGCGGAAAGACGATCTTCGGCGCCGGTTCGGCAGCTGCCGCCGCTCCCGCCGTGTCGCCGGGCAGCGCGAAGCGCTCGAGCGTCACCGGGAGGTCGTTCCTCGCGGTGCGGAAAGCCCCCGCCGGCGGGCGCCGGAGCGGCACGCCGGCCAGTCCGGATCTGGCGAATGCCTCGAACAGGATCGGCGCGGCCGTTTCGTACCCCGACAGGCCCGGGACCGAGCCGGAGTCGGCCCGGCCCACCCAGACCCCGAGCACATGACGGCCGTCGAAGCCGACCGACCAGGCATCCCGGTACCCGTAGGAGGTGCCGGTCTTGTAGGCCAGGCCGCGGCGGGACGCGCCGGGTGGCGGCCTGACGCCCGACAGGATGTCGGCAACCTGCCACGCCGCGGCGGGCTCGAGGATCGTGCCGTTGGCAAGCGGCGCCGGCTCCATTGCCTCGGCGCCGTTGCGGAGCCGCCTGGCGCGGCCGCCGTTCGAGAGGCCGGTGTAAAGTTGCACGAGATCGCGCAGCGATATCCCGACGCCGCCCAATCCGATGGCCAGGCCCGGCGCTTCGCCGGGGGGCAGGACAGGGGTGACGCCTGCCTGCCGGAAACGCGCCGTGAGGCGCGCCGGGCCGACCGCGTCGAGCAGCCGGACGGCGGGCACGTTGAGCGAGAGTTGCAGCGCCTGGCGGACGCTGACGTCGCCCTGGTACCCCATGTCGAAATTCTTCGGCCTGTAGCCCCCGAAATCCGCGGGCCTGTCCTCGATCAGGGTGTCCTGGGCCACGACGCCCTGTTCGAAGGCGAGCCCGTAGATGAACGGCTTCAGCGTGGACCCCGGAGAGCGGAGGCTCGCCGTCATGTCGATCCATCCCGACCGCCGGGGGTCGAAATAATCCGCCGAGCCGACCTCGCCGAGGATCTCGCCGGTCATGGCGTCGGCCAGCACCATGGCAATCGACACTCGACTGCCAAGCTTGCGCGCCGCCTCGCGCGCCACTTCCGTCAGCCCTTCCTGCACGCTGCGGCTGAGCGTCAGGCGCCGGCCGGACGTGGCGGGATGGTTGCGGACCGCCGCCTCCGTAGCGTGCGGGGCCAGCGCCGGCATCGCCAGCCGGACCGCCGGCACTGGCTCCAGTGCCGCACGCGCGGCCTCGCGCTCGTCGAGCAGTCCGGATTCCACCGCACGCGCAAGCACGCGGTCGCGCGCGTGGTGGGCTGCAGCGGTGTGGCGGTCCGGCCGGCGCTTTTCGGGAAGCTGGGGCAGCCCCACCAGAAGTGCAGCTTCGGCAACCGTCAGCCGCCTCGGCTCCTTGCCGAAATAGGCAAGCGAAGCCGCGCGGACTCCTTCGAGGTTGCCGCCATAGGGTGCGAGCGTCAGGTAATGCGCCAGAATCTGCTCTTTCGACAGCCGGCCTTCGATCTGCAGCGCCCGCAGCATCTGGCGAAGCTTCGTGCCGAGGCTGCGGCTTCGGCGCGGCTCGATCAGCCTCGCCAGCTGCATCGAAAGCGTGGAGCCGCCGGAAACGATGCGGCCGTTGGCGGCCAGCTGGCCTGCCGCCCTGAGCAGCGCCAGGCCGTCGACACCGCGGTGATGCCAGAACCGCTTGTCCTCATAGGCAATCAGCATGCCGATGAACTGCGGATCGACGTCTTCGAGGCGGGTTGCAAGCCGCCAGCGCCCGTCGGGCATGGCGAAGGTGCGGAGCAGGGCGCCGTAGCGGTCGAACACCTCGTCGGAAACCGCGAGGCGATCGGGCAGCGGCAGCGGAAAGGCCCGGTCGAGCACTTCCCAGGCTGCCCAGCCCATCGTCACCAGGGCGAGCGCGCCGCCGGCCGCCGCGAGGAGCCTGCGCCGGATGCTCACGGCGCCGCCTCATGCGGCGCAGCGAGGCAGCTCCGCGCCTCCCCCCTGGGGCGGGGCGGCGGTCGAAGGCGAGGCACGTTCCCTGGAACCTTCATGTGCGTTCGCCCTGCGACCCGCCGGCAGGCGGGGCGGCCGGGTGAGGAGAGACTTTCATGTCCGCCGGGGATTGCCCGGCCACGCTCAGCGCGCCTTGACCGCCATCATCCCGGTGGCCGAGCGGGCCGCGAATTGCGGACGGTACATGTCCTCCACGCTGGCGGCGGGATGCGCGTAGATGCCGGGCGTCACCGCTCGCACCACATAGGCGAGCGTGATCTCCCGACTGCTTCCCGGCTGCTGGTCGAACGCCGCGATGAAACGGTCGTCGCGGAATTCGAGATGCGCGGCCTCGGTTCGCGCCAGCCAGTCGAAATTGGCGAGGTCGGCGCTCGACACCAGGCGGGGATTGTCGATTTCGAATCCGGCCGGCAGCAGGTCGTTGACCAGCACGCGGGATGTCCAGCCATTGTGTTCGGTGACCTTGAGAACGACCACGAAACGCTCGTTCTGGGTGACCTCCGTGACGTTCGCCTCACTGCCGTCGAGCCGGTAGTAGGTACGCGCGATGTCGAAGCCGTTGCCGCCCGCCGGCAGCGCTTCGCGCGGCGCAGCGACCGTGGTGACAACCGCCTGCAGCGGCGAGGTGCCTGTGTTGGCGATGACTATAGGCTCCTCGACGAGCTCATCGCCGCCGATCCGTCTGGAGAACGGCCCAGCATGAGGCACCCCGTCGACGGTCAGCGACAGCGCCGCATCGCCAGCCTGCAGCGCCCGCGCCGCCAGCAGCATCCAGGCATTGTCCTGCGTGCTCGTCCACTGCGTGCGGGCGCGCTCGTCGGCGACGATGCGGATCAGCTCCGGCACGACCGATGGTGCCGGCCGGCTGTCGGCGGCTAGCGCCAGCATCGCGGCGCCGTCACGCAGTCTGGAGCCGTAGTCGGCGCGGCCCCAGTCATGCTCGCCCGTCGCTTTCGCAAGCTGGAGGGCGGCCGAGAAAGCAGCCTCCGAACGCTGCGCATCGCCATAAAGGGCGAGGCTGGCGGCGAGCTGTGCCACGGCGAGCGGGCTCGAGAAGGCTTCGATCTGGGTGTCGGAGTAGTAGCGCAGGTCACCCACCGAAGCCATCTTGTTGCGGGCCAGCACGTAGAGCGCATAGGCGATCTCCGAGCCGCGGTCCTGCAGGTCGATGTCGTAGGCCAGCGAATTCTGCAGGTTGCCCAGCGCCTGCGCCATCGCCTGAGATGGCACCTCGTAGCCCTTTTCCCTGGCCCGGGTGAGGAAGTCGGTGACATAGGCGTCCAGCCACAGGTCACCCGACCCCGGCCCCCACAATCCGAAGCTGCCGGACGACGATTGATAGTTCAGCACGCGGTAGACCGCATCCTGGATGCGCTCCTTCAGTTCCGGCTCGTCCCCCAGGCCGGCCCCCGCCGCCAGTTCGCCGACGTAGAGCAGCGGCAGGGCGCGGCTCGTGGTCTGCTCCGCGCAGCCATAGGGGTAGCGGTCGAGCGCCATCAGGATGGAAGGCACGTCGAAGGAAGCGGATTGCGAGACGCCGACGCTGACGGATGCGTCCTCCAGCAGGCTGGCGGCAAGCAGCTCGCGATCGACGCGCAGGCTGCTGCCGCCGGGTCCGAGATCGACCACCAGCCGGGTCGTCACAGGCATGGCAGCCGGCCGCACTGTCAGCGGCAGCGACTGCTCGACCGACAGGCCACCGGAATGCGCGAGCCTGATGGTGATCGAGCCGGTTCCGCTCTGCCGCGCGACGAGCGGAACCGTCATGGTCTGGCGCTTGCCGCCCACCAGGGTAAGCTTTTCGGGCAGACCCGTACCGTCGGTCGTAAGGCCACCCGTCGTCTCGACAGCGAGCGTGTAGTCGCCGTCGGGCCCGTCCGTGTTGGCGACATCCAGCCGCATCTCCGCCGCGTCGCCGGGCGCCATGAAACGCGGCAGGCCTGCGGTGATGACGACGGGATCGCGCACGATGACGTCCTGCGTCGCATGCCCGACCGATTGCTTCGTCCAGGCGACCGCCATGACGCGGACCGTTCCGTTGAACTGCGGCATGTCGAAGCCGATGATCGCCCTGCCGTCCGCGTCGAGCTTCACCGGGCCTGAGAAGAACGCAACCAGCTTCTCGGTCGGCGGGCTGCCTTCGGCAGTCATCGAGGTGCCGTCGCCGCCGGTGCGCAGCCGCCCGGTCGTGCCGAGCGAACCGTCGATCAAGAGGCCGTAGAGGTCGCGCAACTCCAGCCCCAGCACGCGCTGGCCGAAGAACCAGGCCTCCGGATCGGGCGCCTCGTATCTGGTCAGGTTGAGGATGCCGACATCGACCGCGGCAACCATGACGTAGGCGTCGCTGCCGGGAGCAGCCCCGGCCACCGCGACCGGGACGGGAAGGGTCTCGCGCGGCGCCGACTGGGGCGGTGCCGAGAGTGTCACGGCCAGTTCCTTCCCGGCCGGGTCGAGCTGCAGCCATTTTATGCCGATCGCCCGCGCCGGCATCCGCGTTTCCAGCGCCTCGCCGGGACGGTAGAGCGTCGCCGTGACGTAGGCGCCGGCGCCCCAGTCCGCGCCGACCGGGATGTCGACCGTCGCTCCCGATTCCGGAACGCTGGCAGTCACCGTGGCGAGCAGCCTGTCTGCTCCGACGGTGACCAGCAGCTCGCCCGCGAAGCGGGGCGACACCTTCAGCCTTGCCACCTCGCCTGGCGCGTATTCCTCCTTGTCGAGCGCGATTTCGAGGCCATCGGGAGTCTCGGTGGAACTCGCCTCGACGTACCAGCCGGCATCGAATTCGTGGCTCGTGGCGGGCCCCGCCGGATCCGCCGTCTCGATCTCCAGTCGATAGCGGCCCCAGCCGACCGGCTGCGAGATCGACACTTCGCGATCGGCGGCGATGTCGATCCTGCCGCTGGCGACGGCGGTGGTGAAGGTCACCGGCTCGTAGTTCCAGGAACTGCCGGACCGATACCACTGGTAGTTCCGGTCGATCCGTACGAGCCTCCACAGCGCGCCCGGCAGTGCTTTGCGCCGGCCTTCGGGATCAGCGGCAATCACGCTGAACCTTGCCGTGCCGCCTTCGGGAACTTCGCCGCCGGAAAAGTCCGGCCGGATGCCGATCATGTCGGATTGGGGCCGGATGCCGATGTCGATCGAACGCTCCACCGCGCGACCGCCGGCCTCCCGCATGCGCACGACAACGCCGGCGTTGAGCAGGCGGGTGGTCGAAGGCAATTGCTCGACCGCGACGGGGAAGACGGCCTTGCCGTCGTCACCGACGGGGGGCAGGCCGGAAAGCGGGATACGCGTGGCTTCGCCCTGCTGCTCGTCGTTCAGGCCGAACGAATAGTTCGGGAAGTGCCGCCATTCGCGTTTCGTCGAGACGGTGATCTCCCCCTCGAGCGCCAGCCCGACTGCCGGAGCCCCATAAAGGAAGCGGCCGTCGACGGTGACGTCTGCAGTTTCGCCGGCCGTGATTTCCTCGCGGTCGGCGGCAAGATCGAACTCGATGCGATCGGGAACGAAATCCTCGACCAGGAAGGCCTGTGTTGCGACGGCCGTCTGTCCGGGATCGGTATGGATGGCAACCGACCAGGTGCCGCGCATGGCGGCCGACGACAGCGGCAGGCGCACCGCGTGACCGCCGACCGATGCTCCGTCAGAGACGACGCGGCGGTCCTCGACGCCGTCGGGCCGGTAGAAAATGAAGGTGAGCGGCAGGTTTTCAACCGCATCGGCGGCGCCGTCGCGGGCCAGCGCGGCGACATGCACCTCCTCGCCAGCCCGATAGATGCCACGCTCGGTCCAGGCATATACGTCGAGCGCGGCAGGCGCGGCGCGGCCGGCGACGCCGCGGTCCGACAGGTCGAAGCCGGCACGGCTCATGTCCAGAAAGACGAAGTCGCTGTCGCCGCTCCGCGCCGTCAGCACTGCCGGAACCATGCCGCCTTCGCCGCGCGTCAGGCCGGGATTGAACGTGGCGCGGCCTTCGGCATCGGTCGTGGCGACGCCGAGGATCTCGTTGTTCCTTGCCAGCAGCGTCAGTTCGACGCCGGGAATCGGCCTGGCCGTTCCCAGCGACCGCGCAAACACGTTCAGCCCGTCCTGGCCCGTGTAGGTGGAAAGACCGATGTCGGAAACGACGAACCACTGCGTGGCGCGCGACTCCCATGTATCGCGGCGATCATCCCTGGGCTGCGCGGTCAGCACGTAGACGCCGGGCTTGCGGCTTTGCAATGCCTCTTCGATCGGGAAGCTGGTCGTGACCTCCCGGTTGAGTTCGCCGGCGATCGCCAGCTCCCCTTCCCATACCGGCGCACCCACCTGGTCACTGATGTTGCCGATGTCGTAGCCGTCCAGCTGCTTTAGGAACTGGTAGCCGGAGAGAAGCTGTGCAAGCGAACGGTCGCCGACCCGGAAGAGCTTCATCTCGGCGGCTTCCATATTGACCGTCACCAGGGGAATTCCCCGGCGCGCCGCCGCGGGCAGCACGAAACCGTCGCCGGTGAACCGCGCCGACGGGGCACGGTCCTGGATGTATATCGACAGCACGACCGGCGCCTCCAGCACCTCGCCGATCGCCGCGGGCAAGCCAGGCCGGAAGGCGACCCGGTAGCGGCCGCCATGTTCCATTCCCTCGACGCAGATCTGACGGCCTTGCGCCTCGACGCTCGCCGGCGGCGCTTCGTCGATGCTGACGAAGGGCGCATAGTCGATGCCGGCCTTGACGAGATCCTCTGAAAATTGCGCGCAGACGCGCGGCGAGGGCGTATCGGCCTCGATGCTGTGCTCGACGACGCGAAAACCCTTGCGCGCTTTCAGATCCTCATATTCGGCGCGGATCGACGCCGAATCCACGAGCCCCAGGCTCGCCTCGTAGGCCTGGAGGGCAGGGCGGAAGAGATCGCGCCGGTCGAGCCCCGCGGCGATGACGGCAAGCGCGTCGGCACGGGAAGAGGCAGTGCGCAGCAGCCCGTAGCCGTTGAAGGCGGCGGCCGTCGCGTCGCTCTGCAGCATCGCGCTTTCCTGGCCGTTGAGACCCTCTACGGCAAGCACCGAGCGGGCAAGCTTCAGCCACAGGATGCCGTCCTGTGGGGCGGCGGCGACGGCCGATGTGAATTTCTGAACCGCGGTGCGCGGGTCGTTGACGGCGAGAGCCCGGTCGCCGGCCTCGGTGAGCGCGACCAGGCCTTCTTCGCCGACCGCGACGGAGCCGTTGGTCAGCCGGAATCGCATCGATCTCGCCTCCTCGGCCATCCAGGCCGGGAAGAAGGAGAGTTCCGGCGGCGCGCCGATGTCCGGCTCGCTGCTGATGTTCACGACCTTGCCGGCCACGGCACCGCCGAACGGCTTTAGCACCGAGAAATCCGATTTCAGGAAGCACCATTTCGCCTTCGTATTGTAGGTAAAGGCGCGGCACGCTCGGTCGCCGAGGCAGGTGGTCTTGCACTGGTCGAGCGTGAGGTTCTGCTCCGACCGCAGATCGAAGCCAAAATAGTCGGAGTTCTGGCTGGTCACCACCTGCCGGGCCTCGGCGCCGAGCGCCGGGGCAGCCAGGAAAAGGAGGAAGACGGCAAGAAAAGGAAGGTCACGAACCACGCGCATCGTCCAGGCTCCCTCAAACGCCGACGCTTCTCGCGAGTTGCCAAGGCCCCGGGGCGCTTGTCAATTCCCGCGAAAAAAGACGGCCACCCCTTTCCGTTTGCGCAACCGCCCCTTCGTGTTATGTCGCGGGCAGGGGGGCATGTCTGGCGGCGCAGAAAGCCGATGATGCAAGTTCGCCCGCGTTCCGAGTATCGATTATGCGCCGTTTACGGACGCTTCGAAAGTTCATTCCAATTTTAGTTTTGCAGGCTAGTCTTGGGGCATGGCGGACGAGCAGCCGCAAACCCGGGATGTGTCAGGTACGGGACAGGTCATGATGCGTGTCCTGCTGTGCTCGCTGTTTGTCGGCTTCGCCGGAGTGCCCGGGCAGGCGCAGGCCATCGAGATTTTCGGCATCAAGCTTTTCGAACCCGAGGGTGGCGACGAGGAGATTGCCGACCCGCTGAACTACACGGTGACGTTCGACGTGGCCGGTGACGACGCCGCTCTCGAGCAGAAGCTCGAAAAGGCCTCGTCGCTGGTGCAGGACGCCGACCGGCCGGTCTCCGGTTCGCTCGGGCTGATGGCAAAGGCCCGCGGCGACCGCGAGCAGATCGTGGCCGCGCTCTACAGCGAGGCGCGCTACGAGGGCGTGGTCGAGATATCGGTCGGCGGCAGGCCGCTCGACGACCTCCCCCCCGACGCCGAGTTCGGCGGCGGTCCCGTGCCGGTGGCCGTCAGCGTCGACGCCGGAAGCCTCTTCACCCTGGGGGCTGTGGAATTCAAGGGCGATGCGGCCAGCCTCGCCCCGGCGGCGTTCGGCCTTCTCCCGGGCGGCGACGCCGGGTCCGACGCCATCCTGAAGGCCGAGAACGAGATCATTGCGCGGCTGAAGGAGGAGGGGCGCCCGCTTGCCACGGTAACCTCGCGCGACGTCATCGCCGACCACGCGACGACGACGCTCGACGTTTCGCTGACGGTTTCCGCCGGCCCGGTCGCCGGCTACGGCGACACGATCGTGTCCGGAACGGAACAGGTCGACCGGGATTTCACACGATACATGGCGGATCTCGAGAGGGGCAGGATCTACTCGCCAAGGGATCTGGAAGACGCCCGCGATCGCCTGCGCAATCTCGAAGTGTTCTCCAGCGTCACGGTCAGGGAGGCCGGCGGTCTCGACCCCAACGGCGCCATCCCGATCGACGTCGAGGTCAGCGAGCGCAAGATGCGCTATTACGGTGCCGGCGCCACGCTCTCCAACACCGAAGGTCTCGGGCTGGAAGGCTATTGGGGCCATCGCAACCTGTTTGGGCGCGCCGAGAAGCTGCGTCTCGAGGGCGCAGTGGGGCGCATCGGCGAGGCGTCGGGGCTCGGCGACCTCAACTACAGTGCTGCGGTGCTGTTCGAGAAGCC
>JAJFMR010000488.1 GCA_020696915.1 Rhizobiaceae bacterium
CGTTCCCCTGGAGCCGGAAAATGTCCATGTCGGGCCGAGCGATCACGTGCCCTGGCTCGCCGACCGGAAGTGGGCCTACATCCGGCTCGAGGGAACGACGTTCGGAGGCGTGCCCCTCAACGCGGAGCTGAAGCTGGAGGTCTGGGACTCTCCGAATTCGGCGGGCGTCGTCATCGACGCCATCCGCTGCGCCAAGCTCGCCCTCGACCGCGGAATCGCCGGCGCACTCGAAGGTCCATCGAGTTATTTCATGAAGTCGCCGCCACGGCAGTTCACAGACGCCGAGGCTCGCCAAAGGACGTTGGACTTTATCGCCGGCACTCCGGTAGAGGCTCTGAAGGCTGCGGAATGACGACGACGTTCTTCCTGCTGCGGCACGCTGCGCATGACGATGTCGGCAGCTATCTTGCCGGCCGCTCGCCCAACGTTTTCCTTGGACCGGAGGGCCGGGCGCAGGCTCTGCGGCTCGGAGAACGCATGCTGCGCGAACGTTTTGCCGTTATTTTTTCGAGCCCGCGCGAGCGTACGCAGGAAACCGCGCAAGCCGTTTCGGTCACCTGCGCGGTCGGTCCGATAGAGCTGTCCGACGACCTCGACGAAATTGATTTCGGGCCATGGTCGGGGAAGACGTTCGTCGAACTCAATCAGGATCCGGCCTGGCGGCACTGGAACGAGCAGCGCGCGGTGGCGAGGACGCCGGGCGGAGAAAGCATGGAGCAGGTGCGCCGGCGCGTCTGCGGGTGCATGGGCAATCTGTCACGGAAGTATCAGGGCGAAGGTGTGGTCCTCGTCAGCCATGCCGACGTCATCAAGAGCGTTGTTTGCCACGTCCTGGGCCTGCCCGTCGACTGTGGCTTTCGATTCGACATAGAGCCTGCTTCCCTCAGCGTGGTGGTCATGGGGGACTGGGGCGCCAAGCTCATTCGCCTGAACGAGAGCGTATCGTGAGACCCGGACCGAACCGCCAACCCAGGTGGGCGACGCTCGTGCGCCTGCCAATGCCACGGAGGCGTCAGCCATGAGGATGTCCAGCGCCGCCGTCAAGCGCCGTATCGAAGAGCTGGGGCCGTGGTTCCACAACATCGATCTCAACGGCGTTTCGACGGCGCCCGATCATTTTCTGGGCAACTACCCCTATACCAAATGGCGCAAGTTCGCCGACTCCATTCCGGCCGATCTCACCGGCAAGACGGTACTGGACATCGGCTGCAACGCGGGATTCTACTCCATAGAAATGAAGCGGCGCGGCGCGGCGCGCGTGCTTGGCGTCGACTACGACGAAACATATCTCGCACAAGCGCGGTTTGCCGCCGAAATCGCCGACGCCGACATCGAGCTTCGGAAGCTGTCGGCCTACGACGTCGGCGCGCTGGGCGAGCGGTTCGACATCGTCCTTTTCATGGGCGTGCTCTACCATCTGCGGCATCCCCTGCTGGCGCTCGACCTGATCCGCGAACACGTCGTCGGCCAGCTGATGGTATTCCAGTCCATGCAGCGCGGCAGTGCCGATTTGCCGGAACTCGAGCGAAATTATCACTTCTGGCGCAAGGATCTCTTCGACGACGCGGCCTTTCCCAAGCTGCACTTCATCGAGCATTGCTACGCTAACGATCCAACCAACTGGTGGATTCCCAACCGTGCCTGCACGGAAGCCATGCTCCGCAGCGCTGGCTTCGAGATACAAGCTCACCCGGAAGCCGAAGTCTATGTCTGCCGGCCAGCCGAGGCGCCGAGTGGCGAGGGCGCGGTCTATCCTGCCGGAGGAGCAAGCGCATGATCGAAGCGGCGATGATCTGGAACGAGCCGAACAACAAGTCGCATTGGGATCCGGAGCTTGATCCGGATTGGAGTCGCTTCGCCGAAATGGCGATCCTGGCGGCCGATGCCATCACACGCGAAAACCCGCATCTCACCAAGGTTCTTGGCGGCATCTCTCCCATCGACCCGATTTTCATGTCACGCATGAAGAATTTCGGCGTGCTCGACCATGTCGATGCCATTGCGGTGCATGGCTTCCCGCTCGACTGGAACCTTTGGCAGATCGACCAGTGGCCGCAAAAGCTTGCCGAGATCGGCGCCGTCAGCGACCTGCCCATCTGGGTCAGCGAAGTCGGCATCTCGACCTTCGGTGCCGAAGAAGTCCAGGTCTGGGGCTTGAACCGCACGGCCGAACTTCTCCTCGGCCAGACGCCGCGCGTCCAATGGTACAGCCTTTACGACCTGCCCATGGCGTGGGGCGCCACGACACGGCACAGGGAAGCCGAAGGCTCGTCCTACTATCGGCACTTCTACATGGGGCTGCTGCGTGAGGATGGCTCTCCCAAACCGGCGCTCGAGGAGTTCGCGCGGCACACGCCGGCAATGGGCCTGGTCCAGTGGTTTCAATTCGAGGATCCCCGCCTCGACGACGCGGTCGCCTGGATGAAGCGGCTGGGTGTTACCTACCTGCGCACCGGTCTCTCCTGGGCCGACAGGTTCCGGCCGAATGCGCTGGACTGGTTCGACCGCCAGATGGAAGCGCTCGCCGATTTCGATGTGACGGTAACTTTCTGCTTCACCCCGGAGCACCGCGGGCTGATGCCCCACCATACCAGCCCGCCCCTGGTACCGGATGAATTCGCGCGCTTCTGCGCCGAGATGATCGGGCGGTATGCGCCGGCTTCGTTGTCGCGGCCGGACATCATGCAGCGCCTGCCTGCCGCATAGTACAGTGGTTCCCAGCAGGACACGCGCATGGTCGCTCCACTCAAAATCGG
>JAJFMR010000489.1 GCA_020696915.1 Rhizobiaceae bacterium
TGACCGCCGGTGAGGAGCAGGTTCAGGCCGACGGCCATCACCTTGGCCGATTCGAGCATGTCGTCAATGCCGACCCATTCGTCGGGCCGGTGCGCAAGGTCGAGGATGCCCGGGCCGTAGGCGATGCAGTCGTGCAGGTGCCCGATGCGGGCGATGTGCTTCTGGTCGTAGGTGCCCGGCGAGATCACGAATTGCGGCTCGTGGCCGAAAACGGTGCGAATGCCGGCGGCGAAGGCGGAGGCCACCGGGGCATCCGCCTCGGTCATCAGCGGCAGCACTTCCATCAGGTCGCGAATGACGTAGTCGAATCGCCGGCGGTCGTGCTTCAGGCGGTCGAGAATGCCGATGACCTCGCTCTTCACCTCGTCGAGCGACTCCTCGAGCAGGAACCGCCGGTCGATGACCATGCGGCAGGAATCCGGAACGTTCGGGGAGGGCAGGCCTGAAAAGCCCTCTGCCTGGCCGCCATGGATGGCGTTGATGTTGAGCGTCGAGCGCCGCGCGCCGTCGGGCACCACCGGCATCCTGGTCCGCTTGCGGTCGAGCGCGGGAAACAGCTCTTCCTCGAAGGCCTGCAGCACGGCGCTCATGTGGCGCACCGCGCAGTCGCCGAGAAACGGCATCGAGCCGTGCGCCATCTCCCCCTTGGTCTCGATTTCGGCCCACCAGACGCCGCGATGGCCGAGACAGATGCGATCCTTGTTGAGGGGCTCGGGAATGATGACGTGGTCGACGCGCGGCCGCGAGAAGTATCCCTTGTCCGCCAGGTAGGCGACGCCTCCGAAGCCGCCCGATTCCTCGTCGACCGTCCCCGAGATCTCGATGGCGCCAGGAAACCCGGGATTGACCTCGAGAAACGCCTCGACGGCGATGATCGACGCCGCAAGCCCGCCCTTCATGTCGCAGGCGCCACGGCCGAAAACCCTGCCGTCGGCGACGACGCCCGCGAAAGGATCGACCGTCCAGCCTTCGCCCGCTTCGACGACGTCCAGATGCGAGTTGAAGTGAACGGTGGGGCCGGGCGACCTGCCGTCGATGCGCGCCACGACATTGATGCGGGGGTAACGGTCGTCGTCGCCGGGAGTGCCCTCGGCGCGAATGTACTCGACCTCGAAGCCGCTGCCCGCCAGCCTGTCCCCGACATATTCCGCGCATGGCCAGTAGGCTTCGCCGGGCGGGTTGACGGTCGGAAACGTGATGAGCTCGCTGGTCAGGGCCACCAGCTCCTCGGTTCGCCTGTCGATTGCCTGAAACAGCCCGTCCATGCGCGGGAATTGAGCAGGCAATGGCGTCGTTAGCAAGCCGCGCGAGGATCGCGGCAGTCGATTGCAAATGGAACCGGGGGTGCCAGGCAGATCAAGAGCTACGAGGGTGATCTCCCTGCCATGGAGCATCGAATGGGCAGCTCCGTCGCGGCAAATCGTTCAATTTCGATTCGGCGCTGTCAGGGAAATTTCAGGAACGGCGTGTAACCTCGTTCACATACTGTTCAGGAGCATGGACCCAGAATCCGGCTGGACGGGCAGAGGGGGGAGCACGATGCGTTACGTTGTCCTGATCCTGGCGCTGGCGGCGATGGCATTGGGCGGTGCCGTGCCCGGCCGGGCCGCCGCACTCGAGGCGCGCGTCGACGTGTCCTCGCAGACGATGACCGTCCTTCGCCACGGCCAGGTGATCCACACATGGAAAGTCTCGACGGCGCGAAAGGGTTACATCACGCCGCGCGGCAGCTGGCGGCCGACCCGCCTGCACCGCATGTGGTACTCGCGCAAGTACGACAATTCGCCGATGCCCTATTCCGTGTTCTACCGGGGCGGCTATGCCATCCACGGGACCGGCGCGGTGAAGCAGCTCGGGCGCCCCGCCTCGCATGGCTGCATCAGGCTGAAGACCGCCAACGCGGCCCGCTTCTACGGGCTGGTCAAGGAATACGGGCGCGGCAATACCCGCATCACCGTCGTCAACTGAGCCTGGCCGGACCGAAAATTCGAATCGCTTTCGGTTCGATTCCACTTTTCGGTCCGATGCTGTAGGACTCGGCGGCACATGACCCCGCCGCCTCAGCATTCCCGCGTTCTGCTTTCCGCGCCCGTCTCCGACGAGATCCGCAAGACCACCTGCTACATGTGCGCCTGCCGCTGCGGCATCGACGTGCACATCAGGGACGGCCGCATCCGCTACATCGAGGGCAACCGGGACCATCCGGTCAACCGCGGCGTGCTCTGCGCAAAAGGCTCGGCCGGCATCATGCAGCACTATTCGCCGGCGCGGCTCAGGGCACCGCTGCTGAGGACCGGGCCGCGCGGCAGCGGCGAGTTCAGGGAGATCTCCTGGGAGGAGGCGCTGTCGCTCGCCACGCAATGGCTCGGCGAGGTGCGTGCCGCCGATCCGCGCAAGCTCGCCTTCTTCACCGGCCGCGACCAGTCGCAGTCGCTGACCGGCTTCTGGGCCCAGCAGTTCGGCACTCCCAACTACGCAGCGCATGGCGGCTTCTGTTCCGTCAACATGGCCGCGGCCGGCATCATGACGATCGGCGGCGCATTCTGGGAATTCGGCTCGCCGGACTGGGACCGCACGAAACTGTTCGTGATGTTCGGCGTCGCCGAGGACCATGATTCCAACCCGCTGAAAATGGGCATTTCGAAGCTGAAGCAGAAGGGCAGCCGTTTCGTGTCGGTGAACCCGGTGCGGACCGGCTATTCGGCCATCGCCGACAACTGGATCGGCATCCGTCCGGGAACCGACGGCCT
>JAJFMR010000087.1 GCA_020696915.1 Rhizobiaceae bacterium
CCGCTCGGCCCGCCCAAGACCTGGGAGGAGTACGCCCAGATCGCCCAGTTCATCACCGACCAGATGGCGCCGAACGTCTATGGAGCAGGCCATTTCCGCAAGGCCGGAAGCCCGGGCAACCAGTTCGACTTCCTGCAGCAGTTCCGGGCGAACGGCGGCCAGCTGTTCGGCGACGACATGAAGGCGGGCCTCGTCTCGGACGCCGGCGTCAAGACGCTCCAGAACATGATCGCGGCGAACAAGGCCTCCATCCCCGGCAACGACGAGCTCGACGCCGTGTCCCTGTGGGCGGCGTTCCTGACCGGCAAGGTGGCGATGATCTACTCCTGGCCGCCTTCGGGACGCATGGCGGCGAACTACTCGCAGAGCGCGACGGCGATCAACTTCATCCCGCAGTCGCAGATCTCCGGCAAGGTCGGCTATGCCGTCGTCCCGGGCAATCCGGAACATGCCACCGGCTACAACAAGGCGCTGTCGGCGGATTCGCCCAACGCCGAGGCGGCCTACCTGTTCATGCAGTGGGCCTGCTCGCCGCCGGTGTCGCTGGCGCGCTGCATGCTGCCCTATGCGCTGCGCGACCCGTACCGCATCTCGCACTTCAAGTCGGAGCTCTATGCCGGACTGTTCCCGAGCGCCAAGGAGTATCTCGCCAACCTCAACGCCTCGGCCAATGTCGGCCTGCTCGATCCGATCATGCCTGGCGCGCAGGACTACTTCCTGAGCATCGACCGCATGTGCACGGCGGTGTGGGCGGGTGCCGATCCGAAGGCATCGCTGGAGACGGCAGCGGCCGAGTGGAACGAGACCACCGACCGGCTCGGCGCGGATTCACAAAAAGCCTTCTACACCGAGTTCCTGAAGCTGCCGGGGGCCACCGCCGACAACACGGTGGAGAAGCTCGGCATGGCGGTGACGCTCTGAACCACTCCTGTGACCGGCCAGTTCACTGGCCGGTCGCCCAAACTTCACCACGGGGTGCAGAGCGATCGCATATGAAATCGGAGAAGTTCCCGATCTGCCTGTGAGATGCGATAGACCTGGGATGTCGGGCCTGCGCCCTGGACTTCGCGAAACGATGTGAATGCGAGGGATTCTGGTCCGATGGCGACCCCTCTCACCGTGAAGCGCATGCACAGCGCCGGCGCGCCGCCCCGGCTATCGCGCCTGGCCGCATGGTCGGAACGGCATTTCAAATGGCTGCTGGTGGCGCCGGCCGTGGTGCTTATCCTGGCCCTGTCGATCTACCCGCTGCTCTTCTCGCTGGTCGTTTCGTTCATCAATTACGATTTCCAGGTTCCAGGCCACGCATTCGTCGGCCTGAAGAATTTCGAGCGCGTCGTGTTCGATCCGGTGGCGCGCTGGTCGCTCGTACTTACGGCAGGCCTCTCCGGCGTGAGCGTCGCCATCGAATTCGTGCTCGGCCTGGCTGTCGCCCTCACCATGGTCCGCAACTTCCGGGGCCGCGGGCTGATCATGTCGGTGCTGATCGTGCCGCTGTTCATCAGCCCGGTAATTGTCGGCCAGGCATGGACCCTGCTTCTGCAGCGCCCCTTCGGGCCGACAAACTACATCTTGAGCCAGCTTCTCGGACAGGAGGTGACGATCGGCTGGATGACACAGAGCCCCTGGCTCTACGTGTCGCTCATCGTCGCGGACGTCTGGCAGTGGACGCCCTTCATGTTCGTCATCCTGCTTGCCGGGCTGACGGCGATTCCGCCGAATCTCTACGAGGCGGCCGAACTCGACGGGGTCAATTCCTGGCAGGCCTTCTGGGCGATCACCTTTCCGCACCTCGGGCCGATGATGCTCCTGGCGCTGACCTTCCGGCTGCTCGACGCAATCCGCATGTTCGACACGATCTACATCATGACCGGCGGCGGGCCGGGCACGCAGACCTACACGGCATCCTACTACCTCTACACGGTCGGCTTCACGCAGTTCCATCTGTCGCAGGCGACGGCAGGGAGCTGGCTGTTCCTGATCTTCACGGCGATCGTCGTCGCCATGCTGGTCCGTCGGCTCCTCAGAGCGGAGCCGGTCTGATGTCCGCCATCCGTTCCGCACGCCGCCCGAAGGGCCGCTCGCTTCCGATCGGGCGCATACTGCTGCTCGGCTTCTTCCTCGTCTTCGTGCTCCTGCCGCTCTACTGGATGTTCAACACGTCCATCAAGCCGAGCGACGACTACCTGGCGATCCCGCCCGTCTGGTTTCCCGCGCAGCCGACGCTGGTCCACTACGAGGCGGCTTTGTTCGCCTATCGCGGCCTGGAGGGGCTTATCAACAGCCTGATCATCTCGCTTGCGGCGACAATACTCTCGGCGCTGTTCGGCACGCTGATGGCGTACAGCCTGGCGCGCTACAACACCGGCGGCCAGCATCTTTCCTTCTGGGTGCTGTCGCAGCGCTTCCTGCCGCCGATCGGCATCGTGCTGCCCGTCTTCCTGATCTATCGCGGCATCGGCCTCTACGACACGCATGCAGGCATGATCATCGCCTATACGGTCTTCACCCTGCCGGTGTCGGTTTGGATGATGTTCGCCTATTTCCGCCAGATGCCGAAATCGATGGAGGAGGCAGCCCTCGTCGACGGATGCACGCGCTGGCAGGCCTTCTGGTCGGTCGCCATGCCGCTCGCCGCGCCCGGCATCGTCGCTGCGGCAGTGTTCGCCTTCATCGCCTGCTGGACCGAGTTCTTCTTCGCGCTTGTCCTCACCAGCCGTTCCGCCTTCACGCTGCCCACGGTCTTTCGTGCCTTCATCGGCTTCCAGGGCGCGCAATATGGCGAGGCGGCCGCGCTGGCCATCGTTTCCCTCGTGCCGTCGATCGCGCTTGGCGTGCTCGCCCAGAAACATCTCGTGCGCGGGCTGACGCTCGGCGCCGTCCGCGGTTAGGAACGACGGAAATGGCCCACGTGAAGATCAACGGCCTGCGCAAGGACTATGGCGCCTTTGCTGCCGTGCGCGGCATCGACCTCGACATAAGGGATGGCGAGCTCACCGTGCTGGTCGGCCCATCGGGCTGCGGCAAGAGCACCCTGCTCAGGACCATCGCGGGCCTCGAAGAGGCATCCGGCGGGACGATCGAGATCGGCGGCGACGTCGTCAACGATGTCCGGCCGCGCGACAGGGACGTCGCGATGGTGTTCCAGGACTACGCGCTCTATCCGCACATGAGCGTGGCGAGAAATATCGGCTTCGGGCTGAAGGCGCGCAGGATGCCGAAAGCGGAGATCGACGGGCGCGTCGACGAGGCGGCGCGCATGCTCGGCATCACCCAGCTGCTCGACCGCTACCCGCGCCAGCTGTCGGGCGGCCAGCGGCAGCGCGTGGCGATCGGACGGGCGATCGTGCGCAATCCGCGCATCTTCCTGTTCGACGAGCCGCTCTCCAACCTCGATGCGCAGCTGCGCGACGAAATGCGCGGCGAGATCAAGCGGCTGCATCAGGACCTCGCGACGACGATGATCTATGTCACGCACGATCAGATCGAGGCCATGACGCTTGCCGACCGGATCGTCCTCATGCGCGACGGACTGATCGAACAGCAGGGCGCGCCGCTCGACCTGTTCGAGCGCCCGGCCTCGACCTTCGTTGCAGGCTTTCTCGGCTCCCCCAGGATGAACTTCCTGCCGGGCCATCTCGTGCGAACGGCGAGTTCCGACGCGATCCGTCTCGGCAGCAGCAGGATGCCGCTGCCAGCCGGCCGCAAGCTGCGCGACGCCGCGGATGGCCAGGCCGTGCTTCTCGGCCTTCGCCCCGAGCATCTGACCCGGGCTCACGGTGCCGCACCCCAACCCGGGCATGTGCGCCATGACGCGACCATCGAGCTGATTCAGCCGACCGGCTCCCGCAGCTACGCCACGTTCAGCCTCGCCGGCACGGCGGTGATGGCCGAATTGCAGGCGCACGACGTGAGCCGGCCCGGCGAACATGTCCAGATCGACATCAACATGACGCGCGCCTCGGTATTCGACCTGCAGACCGAGCGGGCGCTTTGAAGGAGAACGACCGGATGGTTTCGCGCGCAGTCGCCCTGTTCGGCACCGACCAGACCGATCCGCCCATGCGTACGCTGCGCGCCGGTCCGCTGTCGGCCGAGTACGACAACGGCGCGCTGCGCTACGTGCGTTTCGGCGGCCTCGAGGTGCTGCGCGCCATCGCCTTCCTGGTGCGCGACGAGAACTGGGGGACCTTTGCGCCAAAAATCGACAACCTTCGTCTGGAGGAAAACGCCCACGGGTTCTCGGCGACCTACCGGGGAACCTGCTCGGATGCGAGCCGCACCCTGGTCTACGAGGCCAGGATCAGCGGCAGCAGTGACGGGTCGCTATCGTTCGAAGTGGAGGCCGAACCCAGGACCGAGGTGCTGACCAACCGTACCGGCTTCATCGTCCTGCATCCCGTGGAGGGCGTTTCCGGCCATCCGGTCAGGGTGCTGCATGTCGACGGCGGGCAGGAGATTTCGACCTTTCCCGAAACCATCGATCCGCGATGCCCGTTCAAGGACATTCGGGCGCTATCGCACGAGATCGCGCCGGGCGTGACGGCGACCTGCACGATGCTGGGCGACGCTTTCGAAATGGAGGACCAGCGCAACTGGTCCGACGCATCCTACAAGACCTATGTGCGGCCGCTCACCCGGCCCTGGCCGTACACCTTGCCGAAAGGCGGCAAATTCTCGCAGTCGGTGACGCTGGCCATATCCGGCAAGCTGCCGGCAAGCGCCGGCGCGGTAGCCGACGGTCCGGTCGAGCTGGCGCTCGGCGGCGCGACCGGCACGATGCCGGCGATCGGTCTCGGCGTTCCGGCCGACGAGGCGGCGCATGCATTGGCGGCCGGTGATCTGACGAAGCGGCTGGGCGTGCAGTCGCTCATCTGCGAGATCGATCTGCGCAAGGGCCATGGCCGTCCGGAAATGGAACACTACCGGGCGCTGTCCGATCTGACCGGCGCGGCCGTCACGCTCGAAATCATCACCAGGGGCACGCTCGATCCGGACGCCGAACTGTCGGCCGTGCAAAAAGCTGCGGCGGGCGCCGGCCTGGACCCCGCCGCCGTCACCGTGTTTCCGGCACAGGACATGGTCTCGGTCCAGCCGGACGCGCCCTGGCCGGAAATGCCGAGCTTCGAGGAGACATACGCGGCGGCGCGAAGGGCGTTTCCGGGCGTGAAGGTCGGAGGCGGCATGGCCGCCTATTTCACCGAGCTGAACCGCAAGCGTCCGCCCGCAACGGCACTCGATTTCGTGACCCACAGCACCTGCCCCAACGTGCATGCGGCCGACGACCGGTCGGTCATGGAAACCAACGAAGCGATACCCTTTCAGATCCTGTCGACACGGGCCTTCATGGGCGCCATGCCCTATCGCATCGGCCCGAGCCAGCTGGGTTGCCGGGAGAACCCTTACGGAAAGTCCACGGCGCCGAATCCGGACAACGCCCGTGTCTGCCTGAGCAGACTGGATCCCCGCCAGCGCGGACTTTTCAACGCCGCCTGGATGATCGCCTACGCGGCTGCATGCGCGCGCGGCGGTGTCGAAGCGGTCGCATTCGGCGCGCCGACCGGGCCGATGGGGCATATCCACCGCAAGCTCGACTCTGGGCAGCCCTGGTTCGACGACCAATCCGGGGCAATGGTCTATCCGGGCTTCCACGTGATTGCAGGCCTTGCCCGACTTGCGGGAGCTATGATGCTGGCGACCGAAGTTTCCGCGCGCGGCCGCATCGAGGCGATCGCGACCCGACAGGAAGGCGGCCTGGTGCTGTGGCTAGCCAATCTCACGCCGGATGTGGTCGAGGTGAACCTTCCCGCGCAGATCGGGCCCGGTTCACGCATTGCCGTGCTCGACGCCGAGGCCTTCGAGCGCCTGACCACCCGGCCCGCCTGGCTCGAGACGGAGGGCCGCAACATCCATGAAGCCAGGATCCGTCTGGATGCTTATGCTGTCGCTCGAATCACGACTGGCTGAAGGCGCAGCATCACGGCGAACATGGAGATGACGATGCGTTTTCCGGCACGGTTCGAGGGGCGTTCCGCGGTGGTGACCGGCGGAGCATCCGGCATCGGTCTTGCCGTTGCCGGTCGGCTGGCAGACGAAGGCGCGCGCGTCTCCGTCTGGGACCGCGACGCTAAACCCGTCGCCGCGGCGAAGACGTCGATCCCGGACCTGCATGCGGTGGTCCTCGACGTGACTGATCCGGCTGCCGTGCAGGCTGCCGCAGAAGACACGGCGTCAGCGCTGGGCGGCATCGACATACTGGTCACCAGTGCAGGCGTCACGGGCCCGAACCACACGACGTGGGAGTATCCCGCCGACGACTGGCGTCGAGTGATCGACATCAACGTCAACGGCGTATTCTACTGCAACAAGGCCGTGGTGCCCTGGATGCTGAAACGCAACTGGGGCCGCATCGTCAACATCGCCTCGATCGCCGGAAAGGAAGGCAACCCCAACGCCCCCGCCTACAGCACATCCAAGGCGGCCGTCATCGGCCTGACCAAGTCGCTCGGCAAGGAACTGGCCAAGACCGGCATCACCGCCAACTGCGTCACCCCGGCGGCGGTCAAGACGGCGATTTTCAACCAGATGACGGAAGAGCACATCCAATTCATGCTCTCCAAGATCCCGATGGCGCGCTTCGGCAAGGTCGAGGAAGTGGCGGCGCTGATCTGCTGGATTGCCTCGGAAGAATGCTCGTTCACCACCGGCTCCGTCTTCGACGTTTCGGGCGGCCGTGCGACCTATTGAGGGAGCAGGAATCCGGTATCTCAGGCGTCGCGCCGGCGCGCCTCGAAGGCGCGCTCCGTGGCGAGTGCCTCATCGGTGGTGATCTGATCCACTTCCAGTTCGAGCAGGCGGGAAAATTCGCGCCACTCACGGTCGCTGAAGCCGGCGATGGGATCGGCGAGCGTGTAGGTCCAGGCATCGACCCTCCTGCCCGCATCGTGACAGATGTCGACGAGGTCGATCCCGGCATCCTCAGCATGCAGCAGCAGCTGCCAGGACAGGTAGACGATCTCGGGCTTCGCCGGCCCGCGAATCTCCTCCTCGAGCAGCTGCACCGCCTGCCCGGAGCCGCCGCGCCTGAAAAGGTCGGCCAGCCGGTCGGTGGGGTCGATGCCGCGGCGCAGGTCGGGCAACGCGTCTGCCAGCGCCACAATCAGCTCGCTGGAATCGCCGCTGACCACGAAAGGCATCGGGCTGCCGGCAAGTGCCCGCGTGAGCCTGTCTACGCCTGACTGCCCCACCGCCTCGAAACCGTCCTTCATGTCGAGCTGCAGCAGCGCGTCCGGGTGCGCCTCATCGGCATGTTGCGTGAGGTCGTCGAGCATCAGCACGCGGCGCTGCCCCCCTGCCCCGCTTTGCATGTCCAGGTAGCAGCATTGGGCAAAGTCGTCGCGGCCGCGCGCGGCCACGGGACCCCTTCCGTCCGTCTCGCCCTCGAGATCGGCGTCGTGAAGGACGGCGAAGTCGAAGTCGCCCGTCACCCTGAGATCGACTTCCATCGACGCGCCGAGCCGCAACCCTGTGCGCAGGTTGCCGCCGTCGAAAAGCGGATCGCTCCGCCGGCGCCGCAGCCGGTGCCATTTCAGAAAAACGCGGTGCCCGTCGACGACGATCGAAGTACCTTCGCCCATGCAAAATCCCTCACCGCTCCCTCGAGGGCCGCCCGCGCGCCACGCGCCGGACAGAGGCGCGGATGCGCAGCAGGGTCCCGGTCTAGTAACCGATCGCGCAGCCGTCCTTGCGCGAATCGGAGCCGCCGATCAGGTTGCCCTTCTCCCAGTCGATGACGATGCCCTGCCCGCCGCCATGCGGCAGCCGACGGAGCACGACGTCGTGTCCGCGTGACTTCAGTCCGGCGACCGACGCTTCCGGCACGCCACGCTCAACCTCTGTGACCTCGTCCACATAGAACACACGCGGCGCGTCGATCGCCTGCTGAATGTCCATCCCGTAGTCGACCATGTTGGTGACGACGTGCGCGTGACCCATGGGCTGGAAGTCCCCGCCCATCACGCCGAACGACATCGTGCAGCGCCCATCGCGGATCGCGAGCGCCGGCATGATCGTATGCATCGGCCGCTTGCCCGGCGCGATGGTATTGGGGTGATCCCGCTCGACCACGAACCCGGTTCCGCGATTGTGAAGCATCACGCCGGTCTTCTCAGTGCAAATGCCGGTGCCGAAAGCCGAGTAGAGCGAATTGATCAGCGACACCGCCGTGCGGTCGCGGTCCACGACGGTCAGATAGATCGTATCGCTCGACGGCGCGGGCGACTTCGGCAGCGGTACGCGCTTGCCGGGGTCAAGCAACTTCGCGAGCTTCTTCGCAAAGCCCTTGTCGAGCAGCGCCGCGACCGGCTCACGCATGCAGGCAGCATCGGCGATGTGCGTATCGCGCACACCGAACGCAAGACGCGCAGCTTCGAGTGCAAGATGAAGCCGCTCCGCGCCCATCGGATCGAGACTTTTCAGATCGAACTGCTCGAGGATGTTCAGCAGCACGAGCGCGGTCAGCCCCTGCCCGTTCGGCGGCAGCTCTACGATGTCGAGCCCGCGATAGCTCGTCGAGATCGGCTCGACGACGTCGCCCTTGTGACGCGCGAGATCTTCCGCCGCGAGCAGCCCGCCCGCGTTCTGAACGGTCGCGGCGATGTCGGCTGCGACCGTTCCCTCGTAGAACGCCTTCGCGCCGCCCGCCGCGATCGCCTTCAAGGTCGCGGCGAGCGCCGGCAGGCGCATCACATGTCCGACCTCGGGCGATTTCCCGTCGATCAGAAAGTGCTTCACCGAGCCGGCATGCGGCGCGAGCTTGTCGACCATCATGGCCCAGTCGGCCGCGACGCGGGGTGCGACCGGGAAGCCGTCCTCGGCGTGGCGGATGGCGTACTGCAGCACTTTATCGAGACCGAACCGGCCGTGCGCCTCGAGGATTGCCGCCCAAGCCTCGATCGCGCCCGGCACCGTGACGGCATGCGGCGATGTCGCCTGGATCTTGCGCGGCAGGCCCGCCGCGAGCATCCGCTCGGTGGTGGCAGCAGACGGCGCGCGGCCCGAGCCGTTGTAGCCCCATACCGGCGCATCCTGCTTTGCCACGAGGCAGAAGCAGTCCCCGCCGATGCCGGTCATAGCCGGCTCGACCACGCATAGCGTCGCGACAGCCGCGACGGCAGCATCGGCGGCCGTGCCGCCAGCCTTGAGAACGTCGACCGCTGCGATGCTCGCGAGCGGATGGGAGGTCGCGGCCATTCCTTCGCGTGCGTAAACGGGTGAGCGGCCGGGTAGATGGAAGTCGCGTGGCGTCATGTCGGGTTGGGTGGTCGTGGCGGTGCCAGGACCCTAAACCGACGAGGCGGGAAAGACTATGGCACTGGACGACCCGAAGCATGTTTCGCCGGATATCGGGGGTTGCATGTCACGGCGGCGCCTGATGGAAAGGTGACCGCGCGTGAGAGACGAGGGGGTCTGTAGTGTCCAAGCACGATTTTTCGGCGGAGGAGTTTGCCGATCGGCAGGCACGTGTGCGGGCGGCGGTCGGTACGGCGGGGCTCGACTGG
>JAJFMR010000490.1 GCA_020696915.1 Rhizobiaceae bacterium
CCATCCGCACGGCCATTGCATGGCCGTCAGGGAACTCGGCGGCCATGGCGCTCAGATCGGACACGTGGACCGGCATGCGGTCCACCACGGCGCGGCCCGTGACCCAACCCCGCGACACCGGCCAGCCGGGAAAATCGATCGTGATAGGGCCGCGATGGGCCTTCACGTGGAGCGTGTCTCCCTCTTTCAGGAGGATTGCCGCGTCGTATGCCTCGCAGAGACGTACGCCCGACTCGACGAGAGTATCGAGAACTGCCTGAAGGTCTACGGTCGACCGGCTGATGACCTTGAGGACATCCGACGTTGCGGTCTGTTGCTGCAGGGATTCCTTGAGCTCGAGATTGCGCGCCTGCAGATCGGTGAACAGTCGGACATTCTCGATCGCTATCCCGGCCTGGTCGGCAAACGTCTTGAGAAGTTCGACCTGCCGGGAGGGAAACACTCCCGGTTCGGCCCGTGCCACTACGATGGTCCCGATCGGATTGCCGTCTCGCATGACCGGGACGGCAATCAGGCTACGGTAATCGGCCGACCGGCTGCCAAGAGTTGCGCGGGCCGTGTACTCAGGATCGACGGACTGGTCAGGTATCTGTTCGACCGATCGGCCAAGAATGGACCGTCCGGCCGCCGTGCCGCGATCCGGCGGAGCCGGAAACAATGCGCGAACGGCTTCGACGGCATCCGGCTCCAGCCTTTGGCAGGCCACGAAGTGCAGCAGTTCTCCGTCGTAGCGGAATACGTGACAGAATCGGGCGTCGCAAAGCGAGGCGGCGCGCAGCGCAATCGTGTCGAACACCGGCTTTACGTCTGTGGGCGAAGTCGAGATGACACGCAGGACTTCGCTCGTGGCCGTCTGTTGTTCGAGCGCTTCGGTAACCTCCCGGTTGCGAGCCTTGGCATCCTCGAACAGGCGGACATTCTCGATGGCGATCACGGCCTGATCGGCGAATGTCTGCAGAAGCTCAACCTGGCGCTCGGGAAGCCGTCCGACCACGCGTCGGGTGACCGCGATTGCGCCGATCGGACTTCCGTTCCGCATCAGCGGCACGGCGATGGCGCTGCGGTATGCGACGGCTTCGACGATCGACAGGACCGCGTACTCCGGGTCCTCGAAAACGTCGGCAACTTGTTCGACGGCGCCGCTGACGACTGCCCTTCCGGCCACGGAACGGCGATCCGGCTTGTGCGGGAAAATCGCCCGGACGGCGTCGATGCCTGCCTGCGACACGCCATGATAGGCGACCGGGTGGATGAGTTCCCCATCGAACCGGAAGACAAAGCAATACTCTGCCGCACACAGCCTTGCGGCGCTCTTCGCTATGGCGACGAAGACCGGCCCAACGTCGCCGGGCGAGGTCGAGATGACGCGCAGGATTTCGCCGGCCGCAGCCTGCTGCTCGAGAGCCTCTTCCAGCTCCCGCTCGAGGCGCTCGACCTGCCGGCTGGGATCGACGCTCGTGTCCACCACCTGGCGCCCTCCCCGAAGCGCACCGGACGCCATGCCGACGCTCCGACATTCCGTCCGGGCACGCTGAGGCTCGAACGGGGTGGCCGATGACGGCACGATGGAGAGAGTATTATATCATCCGGCCAGTCGTGGCGAGGACGCCGTGCACCTGTTGCAGGAAAGGGTGGCGGAGCCCGAGTTCGGCGACCCATGCAATAAAAAGCGCCGGTTTGCCGAACAGCGCGAGGAGGACCCGATTGCCATCACGCAGACCAGCAAGCCGCACCGCTCGCGAAGGCCCGCTGCTGGTCATCGACGGCGACTCCTTCGCCCACCGGGCCTATCACGGCGTGCCGAAGACGGTCCGTCGAGCCGGCGGCAAGGGCGGCGGCGCGATCATCGGCTTCGCCAACACCTTGCTGAAACTCTACGAGGCCGAGCGGCCGCGCGCCCTCGTGGTGGGATGGGACACGCTTTCCGCGCCGAACTGGCGCGTGCTCGAGTTTCCGGCCTATCAGAGCGGACGCGACTTCGACGATGAGCTTCTGGAGCAGCTCGAGATTCTGCCGGACTTCGTTCGCGCCTGCGGCTTCATCACCGGCAAGCAGGCGGGCTACGAGGCCGACGATTTCCTTGCCGCCGCGGCCGCCGCCGAGGAACGCCGCGGGGGAACCGCGCTGGTGGCGAGCGGCGACCGCGATTCCTTCCAGCTCGCATCCGCCGCGACCACCATCCTCTATCCGGTGAAAGCCGGAGAGATCGCGCGGATAGGCCCTCGGGAGGTTCGGGAGCGCTATGGCGTCGAGCCCCGCCAGGTGCCGGATTTCATTGCCCTGCGCGGCGATCCTTCGGACAGGATACCGGGCGCGCGGGGCGTCGGGGCACAGACGGCGGCCAGCCTGTTGAAGCGCTACCCGGATCTCGAGGCGATGATCGCCGACGGCCGTTTCGAAATGCATGCTGACGATCTGCGCCTTTACCGGCGGATTGCTGCCATGGATGCCTCCGCCCCGCTCCCGCCCGTCCCGGATTGCACGCCGACCTGGAACATAGCCGCCGACCTCGCCCGGGAATGGGAGCTCAACGCTCTGGCCGACCGGCTGACGCAGATGGCACAGACTGGCGAGCCGGCCACCCGGTCCCGGTAGCTCCCCATGCCGAGCCGGCCTCCCATCAGCCCTCATATTGAGCCGGCCTCCCATCAGCCCTCATGCTGAGCCGGCCTTCCATCAGCCCTCATGCTGAGCCGGCCTCCCAGCAGCCCTCCCTCATGGTGGGCCGGCCTCCGATCAGCCCTCATACATTGTCCGCTGCTCAGACGGATCCTACTACACGGGCCTGACCAAGCAGGAGGTCGAAGCCCGCCTATGGGAGCACAATACCGGCATCTACAAAGGCTATACCGCGAAGCGGCGGCCCGTCGTACTGGTCTTCACGGAAACATACGACCGGATCACCGACGCAATCGAGCGTGAGCGTCAGATCAAGGGGTGGAGCCGCGTGAAGAAGGAAGCGCTGATCGCACTTGACTACGAACGCCTGCCCGTTCTGGCGAAGAACCGCCAGGAAGCCACCTGAGCCAGGCGCCCTCGTGGTTCGACAGGCTCACCATGAGGGCTCCGGTGATGGCGGAGCCTGCTGGACGCCGGTCAGCTCTCCGCCCCGTTCACCAGCGCCGCGCCAGGCTTATAGAGCGAAATCGGCCTGATTTCGTAGACTGCGGTCGGGTTCGCCGAACGCAGGTCGCGCGCTATCTGGATGGCTTCCTCGTGCGTCGGGCAATCCACGACGTAGAAGCCGAGCAACTGCTCCTTGGTCTCGGCGAAAGGGCCATCGATGATCATGCCGGCACCCTCCCCTCGCAAGGTGACGGCGCGCCGCGTCGGCCCAAGCCGCGCGGCGGGGCCCAGCAGTTTTTTCCGGACGAGGCGATCATTGACCTCGAGCAGTTGGCCCATCAGCGCCGCATCCTCCTCCTCGGTCCAGGATTCGACGACGGTTTCCTCGTGGTAGGCCAGTATGGCGTAGTACATGGATTGTCTCTCCTCCTTCGTCCGCCTCAGCCACCCTGTCGACCGTCGGCGACCCCAATGCGCATCCACGCAGGATCAGTGCTGAAGGCGATGCCGCAAGATCACGCGACGCCAAAAAGCTTTCGGGCACCGGATCGCAGGAGACGATACGCAGCGCGTCAGAAGGCGTCCATTGCCGCCGCCACGCGGGCGATAAATTTCTTCCGCGAGCGGGCCGTCGACAGGTTCATCGAGTAATGCGCCAGAAATGCAACCGGCGCACCCGGTCTGACTGTCGCCCGGAGCAGCCTGTTGACCAGTTTGCGGGGCGGGTCGCCGACCAGGAACGCGCGGAACCTGCTGCCGCCGTAGCTGGTCACCGCAACGACCTTGCCGATGTTGTGCAGCGCCGGCTCGGCCTTTCCCGCCACCAGCCGGAACGACACGCCGGGCAGGAACACGCGGTCGAAAAAGCCCTTGAGTATGGCCGGATAACCATAGTTCCAGACCGGGAAGCAGAGCACCAGCGCCTCGGCCGCCTGCAACCGCCGGACATAGGCCGAGATCGGCTCGCCGGGACTTCGCTCCGCGGAGAGGCGTTCGACGATCAGCCGGTGCAGCGCCGCGTTGAAGCTCGTCTCGACCGGATGCGCATAGAGCAGGAGCACCTTCATGGCGCGCGCCTCCGGCCGGTTGCTCCTGGCGCGCTCACCCCGCCTCCTGCAGCCCCTTGAACAGAAAAACCTTGCCGGAGCGGTAGTCGTAACCGGGATTCTCCCAGGCGATCATCTTTCCCGGATTGAGCAGGCCGGCGGGGTCGGCTTCGCGCTTGAAGGCGAGCTGCACCTCGTCGGTCTGCTTCATGCCGCCTTCCTCGAGCGTGTAGCGATGCGGGTTGAAGATCGGACAGCCATTGTCCTCGTGCCGGCGGATGATCTCGTCCAGCCGTGCCTCCGTCGTGTAGCGCACCAGCGGCAGGCCGAAGCAGGTGATATTGCCGTCGAAGCGGACGAATTCGAGATGCTGTATGACTTCGCCGGGAAACATCCTGTCCATCTTCTCGACCAGCCTGAGCTGGTCGGGGAACGGATAGAGAGATTGCAGGTAGGTCATCCGGGGATCGACGCGCAGCGCCCGCAGCGTGGTGTGGTTCCAGGTCAGTTCGAAGGCCGGCGGCAATCCCCGTTTGTCTTCGTCGGAGGCGATTGCCGCGCTGAAGACCATCTCGCCGCGGCTGCGTCGCGCGAAGGCGTTGAACGCGTCGAGCGAATGCGGCGCGACCATCGCGATGCAGACGCTCTGCTCCGGGCGCAGGAACTTCTGGTGCCGTTTGAAATAGAGGTATGGCGCGGGAGCTGCGACGGGCGAGATCAGCTTGGTGAGAATGCCGTCCTGGCAGGCGAGCGCGTTCCCGAAACGGGCCGATTCCATGAAGTCAGCGAAGCCGACGATGACGTCGATCCAGTCGCAGGACTGCGACAGCGGCATCTCGACCTCGGTGATGATGCCGTTGGTGCCGTAGGCGTGCATCACCTTGTGGAGATCCTCGGCCTGGAACTCGAGCACGCGCGGTGTCGCCTCCATCGTCACCACGCGCAGTCTCAGCACGTTGCCGAGATCGCGCAGGCCGCCGAAATTGATCGACCCGACGCCGCCCGATCCGCCGGCGATGAAGCCGCCGATCGAGGCGGTGTTGTATGTCGACGGATGCAGCCTGAGTTCCTGGCCCGAATCCTTTCGCGTCGCGCGGTCGAGGTCGGCGAGAATCGCTCCCGGCCCGCTCACCACGCGTCCGGGCGAAACGGAAGTAACGGCGTCGAGACTGGCGAGCGACAGCACCACGCCACCCGAAAGCGGCATCGCCTGGCCGTAATTGCCGGTGCCGGTGCCGCGCGGCGTCACCGGCACGCCGTGACGGTAACAGGCGGCGAGCACGCGCACGACCTCGTCCTCGCTCGCGGGCGTCGCGACCAGATCGGCGGTAACGTGATCGAGCTGCCGCTTGAGGACCGGGCTGTACCAGTAGAAATCGCGGCTCTTCTGCTGAACGATCTTCGGATTGTCCTCGATCCTGATGCCGTCGAGGTCGCGCCTCAGCGCGCCGATATCCATTTCGTCACTCCGTCATCAGATTGTCGAGTTCGGAATAGTCGGGGATTTCACGCTTGATGGCCTTGCCGTCGCGCACCACGATGCGCTCCGACTCCGGGCGCGACAGGAGTTCGGTCCAGCTGCGCCCCCGGAAGATGACGAAATCGGCAGCAACCCCCGCCGCGATCGTTCCGATGCCGGGAAGCCGCATGATCGCGGCGGGCGCCGTCGCGATCATGGCTGGCCAGTCGCCGACCGGGTGGTC
>JAJFMR010000088.1 GCA_020696915.1 Rhizobiaceae bacterium
CCAGCGCTCGTGAAGGTACAACCCTCCCCCCTTCAGCGGGAGAGGGTGCCACCCGAAGGGTGGCGGGAGAGGGGCGAGTCCGCTCCCATTACGCGCCCCTTCTCCCCGCTCGGGCTCCGCCCGAGTCGGCCCTCCCCCGCTGAGGGAGGCGGGTTAGGGGGTGCGTCCGCGGAAGCCGGTCGCGAGCACGTAGAGCTCGGCCGAGTCGGAGCGGCTGGCGGCGGGCTTGACGTGGCGGACCGTCGCGAAGTCGCGCTTCAGATCGGCGAGGAGCGCGCCTTCGGTGCCGCCCTGCAGCACCTTGGCCAGGAAGGCGCCGCCGGGCGCCAGCACGGAGCGGGCGAAATCCGCCGCCGCCTCGGCGAGGCCGACGATGCGCAGGTGGTCGGTCTGCTTGTGGCCGGTGGCGTTGGCGGCCATGTCGGACAGGACGAGGTCGGCCGGCCCGCCGATGAGGGCGGTGAGGCGCTCCGGCGCGTCCGGATCGAGGAAATCGAGGGTGACGAACTCCGCGCCGGGCAGCGGCTCGATCGGCAAGAGGTCGATCCCGACGACCCGCCCCCTGCCCTCGCGGCTGCCGACCTTTTCAGCCGCCACCTGGGACCAGCCGCCGGGCGCTGCCCCGAGATCGACGACCCGCCCGCCCGGCTTGAGGAGGCGATGCTTGTCGTCGATCTCGAGGAGCTTGTAAGCAGCGCGCGAGCGGTAGCCCTCGCGCTTGGCGCGCGCCACGTAAGGGTCGTTGAGCTGGCGCTCGAGCCACTTCTGCGAGGACGTCGTGCGCTTCTTCGCCGTCTTCAGGCGCTGCTTGAGCGGGCGGGACCCCTCGCCGCGCTTGTCGCTCATCGCGCCCGGCGGCTCCGCCAGGCGCCGTCCTCGCGCATCAGGTTCATGAGGATGCCTTCGCGCAGGCCCCGGTCGGCGATGCGCATGCGCTCGGCCGGGAAGGCGCGCCGGATCGCCTCGAGGATGGCGCAGCCCGCAAGCACGAGGTCGGCCCGGTCGCGGCCGATGCACGGATTGGCGGCGCGCTGATCGAGCCCCGTCGCCATGAGATGATCGATGACGCCCGACACATCGCGGTCGCGCATCCACAATCCGTCGACCCGGCGGCGATCGTAGCGCGGCAGGCGCAGGAAGATGCCGCCGACCGTCGTCACCGTCCCGGAGGTGCCGAGGAGGTGGAAGTAAGGCGCCGCGGCGGCCGGCCCGGCGATGAGCGCGAAATCGGACAGGAGGTCGGTCACCTCCTGCACCATGCCCTCGAAGGATTGCGGGGTGACCTCGCCGTCGCCGTGCCGCTCGGCCAGCGTCACGACCCCGACGGGCAGGGAATCCCAGGCGCGGATGCGCTTGCACGGATCGGACGGCGCGTCCGGCGCGACGCCGTCGAGCCAGGCGATCTCCGTCGAGCCGCCGCCGATGTCGAAGACGATCACCGATTGCGCATCCGGGTCGGCCAAGGCCGCGCAGCCGGTGACGGCGAGATACGCTTCCGTCCGGCGATCGACGACCTCGAGCTCGAGCCCGAGCTCGTCCTGAACGCGGTCGATGAAGGCAGGGCCGTTGGCGGCGAGGCGGCAGGCCTCGGTCGCGATCATGCGGGCGCGGGCGACGCTGCGCGCCTCGATCTTCTGCTTGCAGATATGCAGCGCCTCGAGGGTGCGCCGGATGGCGCCCTCGCTCAGGCGGTTGCCGTGCCCGAGCCCCTCGCCGAGACGGACGATGCGGGAGAAGGCGTCGACGACCCGGAAGCCGACATGCGCGGGCTCGGCGATCAGGAGACGGCAATTGTTTGTGCCGAGGTCGAGAGCCGCATAGGTCGCGCCGCCGCGACGGCCGGGGCGCCGGAACGACCGACCCAGCGATTTGGCCTGACCGTCCAGCGGACGGCTGGTCGACACATAGCCGGGCGCGGACGAGAGCTCGCGCCCGTCCGAGCCGGCGTTCAGAACAGCCTCGTCCTTGACCTGCACGGTCGCATTTCCTTCGGGCGCCGGATTTGCATCTCGCGCCTCGATCGTTGGAGGGAGAGTAACAAGCCGCCGGGCTGCCTGCCAAGGGCCAAGCTTGGCCTTAGATCGGACCGTGCTGATGCAGCGATCATGCCTCAGGCGGCTTTCGCCCCCTGGAAGGCGACGGCCCGGGGCGTCGGCCGCAGCAGGCCTTTCGCCTCGACGAAGGTTCGGGGACGGTTGATCACCTCGTCGAGGCGCGACCACAGCACCTTGGGCGAGAACGGCTTGGCGATGATCTCGTTGACGCCGAGGCCGAGGGCGCGATCGACCACGTAGCGGCGCGGCTTCGACAGCATGAGGATGATCGGCGTCGTCGGCGCCGGCGAGGTGTTGGGCGTGCGCGTGAGGCGGATGAACTCCTCGCCGCTGAGGATGCCGAGGTCCCAGTCGAGGATGACGAGGTCGGGCTTGCTTTCGGACAGAATGCCGAGCGCCTCTGCCCCGTCCGGCGCTTCGAGGACGCGCTTGATGCCGACGCGGGTCAGCATGTCGCGCAGGATGCGCCGGATGTAGAGGCTCTCGTCCACCACGAGCGCGGCGAGATCCGGGAACGTCGGTGTGGCGATCATCGCGGAAAGTACGCCCGCTGCTACTCAACAGACTGAGGACCTTACACGAGAGCTTTTTCCGGATTCCTAACGCCGCCCATCAGTTTGCCTGTCGATCGAGCCGCGAATGAGGTCCGGCGCCTCTGGCGGGCGGTCCGGGACAAACGCTAAGCTGCGCCAGGCGCCATAAAGGGGACGATCATGCCGGCCGAGAACAGCTTCTTTCCGCGCTGGAGCCTCAAGACCGAGGGCGTCGTCATGCCGGAGGAGAGGCTGCCGGCCGGCGCGACCGTCGTGGTCGGGCTGCAGCACGTCGTCGCCATGTTCGGCGCCACCGTCCTTGCGCCCCTCCTCATGGGCTTCGATCCGAACGTCTCGATCCTGTTCTCCGGCATCGCGACGCTGATCTTCTTCTTCGTGGTTGGCGGCCGGGTGCCGAGCTATCTCGGCTCCAGCTTCGCCTTCATCGGTCCCGTCCTGGTCGCCACCGGGGCGAGCGTGGGCAGCCCCAATCCCAACATTCCCCTGGCGCTCGGCGGCATCATCGCAGCCGGTGCGCTCTATTTCCTCATCGGCCTCGTGGTGCAGATGGCGGGACACCGCTGGATCGAGCGCCTGATGCCCCCGGTGGTGACTGGCGCCATCGTGGCGGCCATCGGCCTCGTGCTCGCGCCGATTGCGATCAACAGCGCCTCCGGCATCACGCCCGATAACCAGAACGGCAGCGACTTCGCCCGCTGGATCGCGCTTGCCACCGTGGTGGCGGTCGGCCTCATGGCGGTTTACGCGCCGGGGATCTGGCGCCGCCTGCCGGTGCTGATCGGCGGCGTGCTCGGCTACCTGATCTACTTCATCTGCGCGAACGTGCTGGGCCTCGGCCAAGCGATCGACTTCTCGAAGATCGGCCAGGCTGCCTGGTTCGGCCTGCCATCCTTCCAGAGTCCCGTCTTCGACATGCGCGCCATCAGCCTGATCGCCCCGGTGGCGGTGATCCTGGTGGCCGAGAACCTCGGGCATATCAAGGCCATCGGCGCCATGACGGGCCGCAACCTCGATCCCTATCTCGGCCGTGCCTTCATGGGCGATGGCATTGCCACCATGCTCTCGGGTTCCGCCGGCGGCACGGGCATGACCACTTATGCCGAGAACATGGGCGTGATGGCCGTGACCCGCATCTACTCGACGCTGGTCTTCCTCATCGCCGCGGCCTTCGCGCTGCTCCTCGGCCTGTCGCCGAAGTTCGGCGCTTTCATCGGCACAATCCCGGGGCCCGTTCTCGGAGGCCTCTCCATCGTGGTGTTCGGCCTCATTGCCGCGACGGCGGGGCGGATCTGGGTTGAGAACCGGGTAGACTTCTCGAACCCGCGCAACCTGATCACGGTGGCCGTGGCCCTGGTCCTGGGCGCCGGCAACTTCAAGCTGAACGTAGCCGGCTTTACCCTGGACGGAATCGGGACGGCGACCTTCGGGGCGATCATCCTCTACCACCTCCTGCGGATGACACCGGCGACGGCGGATCGCACCGAAACCGTGCACTAGCTGGTCTGCCAGGAACACGCCTTTAGAGCCCGCGTTGAGCTTCAACGCGGGCTTCACCATTTTGAGCCGGCCTGTTCCACAACGGCCGACGGGAGGTCCGCATCCTTCTCACTAGGGATGTCACATGAGCTCCGACCAGAAACAGACCCTGCCGCCTCAGGTGCAGGACCAGCAGCCCGGCCACGAGACCGAGATGAACCCGCGGCCCGACTACGAGCCGCGCTATCCGGGCAGCAGCCGGCTGCAGGGCAAGGTTGCCCTCATCACCGGCGGCGACAGCGGCATCGGACGTGCAACGGCCGTTCTGTTTGCCCGTGAAGGCGCCGATCTCGCGATCATGTACTTGAACGAGAACGAGGACGCGCAGGAGACGAAGCGCCTTGTGGAGCGGGAAGGGCGCTCGTGCCTGACCATCGCGGGCGATGTGGGCGATCCCGGCTTCTGCCGCATGGCAGTGGATCAGGTGATCCAGCGGTTCGGTAAGCTCGACGTGCTGGTCAACAATGCGGCGGAGCAGCATCCGAAGAAGGAGATCGAGGAGATCACGCCCGACCAGATCGACCGTACCTTCCGCACCAACATCTTCGGGTATTTCTACATGGTTCAGGCGGCCATGCCTCATCTCAAGAAAGGCGCCGCCATCATCAACACCACCTCGGTCACGGCTTATCGCGGCAGCGGGGATCTGCTCGACTACAGCGCCACCAAGGGCGCGATCGTGGCCTTCACGCGGTCACTGGCGCAGAAGCTCGCCGGCGAGGGCATTCGCGTAAACGGTGTGGCGCCGGGACCGATCTGGACGCCGCTGATCCCCTCGACCTTCCCGGCCGAGAAAGTGAAGCAGTTCGGCGCCAATACGCCCATGAAGCGTCCCGGCCAACCGAACGAGGTGGCGCCGTCCTACCTGTTCCTGGCGTCCGAGGATTCTTCCTACATCACCGGCTCGGTCCTGCATCCGAATGGCGGCGATCCGACGGAGGCCTGAAAACAAGAAGGGCGGCTCAAAGAGCCGCCCGATCACTATGACGTTGGGGAGATGTCAGCGTCTGCGGCGGACGCGCACCGGAACGGGACTGTGCGAAGGTGTCATCAGCACGAAGAGCAGCATGACCGCCGAGAGGGAGCCGCCGATCAGAAAGAGAATTTCCGCGATTTCGGCCTGCGAAGCCACGCCGGTGATCGCTGCAAAGACAGCAACAACTGCAAAGATGAAAAGCGCACGAAGGGCAACAGGACGATTCATTGGCCATCTCTCCCAAGTGTTTTTGAAAACGTGTGGCGGGAAGCCGAGTTCCATACGAATAAAAGCCTGGAGGATTACTTTTGAACGACTGATGAACGGGTCTGATAAGTTGCTCGAGGTGGAACCTTACAGTCGCGCTTGGCGTTGATTGAACATCGTCGGCTTACAGTCGATTGTCATCTTAGTGAGGTAACACCATGCTCGGTTGGGCAGTCACTTTTCTCATCGTCGCTCTCGTCGCAGCTCTGTTCGGCTTCGGGGGCATCGCCGGCACCGCCGTGGAAATCGCGAAGCTGATTTTCTTCGTTGCCATCGTGCTGTTCGCGATCTCGGCCGTCATCGGTCTGCTGCGTGGACGCAGCCCTATGTGATGCCGCTACGGCATATCTGACCTCGAACGCCGCCCCTCAAGGGCGGCGTTTGTCATTGGAAATGATTACCTCAGCCTTTCAACCCTGCAGGGCCGCTCGGGTCATGCTGTCGGGGCCAAGATCGTCGATGTCGTTGACATTCAGAAGCGCAGCGAGCCGCAGGCGCGCCCGGTTCACGCGGCTCTTGACGGTGCCGATGGCGCAGCCGCAGATGTTTGCGGCTTCCTCATAGGAAAAGCCCGACGCTCCCACCAGCAACAGGGCCTCGCGCTGGTCGGAAGGAAGCTGGGAGAGGGCGCTGCGGAAATCCTCGAAATCCAGGTGGGAGCCTTGCTCGGGTTGAACCTTCAGCCGTCCGGCATAGGAGCCGTCAGGGTCTTCGACCTCGCGTCGGCGTTTTCTGTATTCGGAGTGGAAGAGATTGCGCAGGATGGTGAAGAGCCACGCATTCAGGTTCGTGCCGGGCTCGAAGCGGTGCAGATTGGAGAGGGCTCGCAGGAGCGTGTCCTGAACAAGGTCATCGGCCCGGTCGACCTGTCCCGAAAGCGAGATGGCAAAAGCGCGGAGGCTGGGGACCGCCGCGAGAAGAGCCTCCCGTAACTCGGGTTCAGGCTCTGAGGTCATTGAGACCTGTCCTTTTGTCCGTTCTTGTCCAGCTGGTCGAGAAGATCCCTGAAACGGTCCGGTACAGGCTGTTGCATGAGCTCATCATACATGGCGCGAAGCTGGTCACCGATGCGCTTCTGGCTGCTGCTGTCGAGTTTAGGATCGGTCGCAAGCGTTTCTCCCGGGCCGTTTTCGAGACCGGCCCGAGCGAGCTTGTTCCCCTTATCAACCGTCATATTCTTCCCCTTGCCACCCCCTCATTTATCCGGGGTAGCCAACCTTGGCAGTATCCATATATTCGTTTTCGAGCAATAACGCTTATTGCTGCGCCCGGTTCCCATTCTACGGAACTTTTGCAGCTTTGCCGCGTTGAAGGAACCATCGGTACAACGAGTCAAAAGCACAGTTTAAGGGGAAGCGAATGTCGACAGCCCAGCTTGTCGTCCAGCACTTACCATACCTCCGTCGCTACGCACGCGCACTCACAGGCAGCCAGATGGCCGGTGATGCCTACGTGGCTGCGACCCTCGAGACGCTTGTGAGCGAGCCCGAGACCATCGGTCCATCCGGGAATGTCAAGGTCGAGCTCTTCCAGGTGTTCACCCGAATCTGGAACTCCCTGTCGGTCAACGGCCGAAGCGAGCAGATTCAGCGCGACCTGCCAGCCGAGGTTCGCCTCGGGCAGATCACGCCGCTTCCCCGTCAGGCTTTCCTCCTCTCCTGCCTCGAGGGCTTTGGAGAAGAAGAGGTCGGCCAGATCCTCGATGTCGACACGCGAACCGTGCGCGACCTCGTCGACGAGGCGGGCCGCGAACTCGCGGCCGATATGGCGACCGACATCCTCATCATCGAGGACGAGCCGCTGATCGCCATGGATCTTGAGGCTCTCGTCGAAGGCTTGGGCCACAACGTCACCGGCGTCGCCCGCACACGGACCGAGGCCGTCAAGCTGGCCGCTGCCAAGCAGCCCGGCCTGATCCTGGCCGACATCCAGTTGGCAGACGGAAGCTCCGGCCTCGATGCGGTGAACGACCTCCTCAAGTCCTTCGAGGTTCCGGTCATCTTCATCACGGCCTATCCGGAGCGGTTCCTCACGGGCGAACGCCCGGAGCCGGCCTTCCTGATCGCCAAGCCGTTCCAGCCGGCGAACGTATCCGCTGTCATCAGCCAAGCCTTGTTCTTCCAGCAGAGCGCCCGCCGGCGTGAGGCGCGCGCTGCGACCGCCTGAGATCGAACGGATACCAACCTGAATAGTAATAGCCCGGCTTAATGGCCGGGCTATTCTTTTGTGCTGAGGTATTGGGGACAAAAAAAGACGGGCTCTAAAGCCCGTCTAAGGTGCCGGCCAATGCACAAGGGGAATGCGGGGAGGACCAGGAGGCCGGTACCTTAAGAACGTCCTATCGAAAACAAAGGTTCCAGGCTTTTTATCCCTCTTTTTATTCTTCTCTCCTACGGAAGGATGCCGGAACATCAAAGATACGGTCGCGTTGAATTTTTGAAGCGTCGAGGTTGAAGAGCAGGAGAGAGGGATGTTTCGAATCCCTGTGGCACTGGTGGGACTGGCTGGAATTTTCTTCGTTGCGGGAAGCTTCGTTCCTGCTTCCTTCAACCTGTCTGATCAGGCGCAATCCGAGGTTCTGGCTAACTCTGCGCTTCCCTTGCGCATGAACGTGCCGTCTAAAGGGGATCGCATGATGACCCCGGTTCCGAGCGCAAATCCCACAGCCGTGTCGATTGTCGAACTCGTCGGTGTCGCCCAGGCGACGGTGATCCTTCGCGACCGGGACGGGAAGGTGCTCTACAAGTCCGATCCTCACACAGGCACGACCATATACGCACGCGACACGGAACTGCCGGTTGTCACTCTCAAAGAAGAGATGCGGTCTCCTGCCGCCCAGCACCCGGTCAGCCAGCAGGAAGGCATTGAGCCTTCTCGTGAGCAGAAGCCGAAAGCTCGCAAGCCGGTCGGCTGCCTCGGCGACGTCAGCCCTCTGGCCAAGGCCAGTGCCGACCGGATGCCGAGCCTCTGCCTGGCGCTCCTTGAGCAGTCGCTATCCTGACAGGCGTTGTAAAGCGAAGCGTATATTCGCAAGCCACAGCCGCCCTGGATCATGAGATGGGCGCCTCGTGAAGCGAAGAAATCTTCGCGTGGGCCTTGGTCGGTATCGCGCAGGAACCAATCCTCCCTGCACGGGTTCCCATTATTGGACTGAATGTTGCTGCTTCTCTCAAGAGGCAGCATAGCAGTTTCATTTTTCTGAAAAATATTAACAAGTATTCAGGTCAATCCGGAATGTTGAGCGGACCGTTCACATTGCCTTGAATAAGACAATGTTCGGAACGGTTGCTCATGCTGTGCGTTTAACTCCCGCGCACTTTGGCGCTTAACGCGATTCAATGTACTCTCAGGAGAAATAAGCAATGCTGAAGAAGCATATGGCAGCTTGCCTTGTAGTGACGGCTTTCGCGGCTGCGCCCGCCCTTGCACAGACCTCCACCACCAGCCCCTCGGCTCCGACCGACCGCCCGGCCGCCTCCGGCACCGGCACGACCTCGACCGGTTCGCCGGCCATGCAGCCCGGCGCTTCGGGTTCTTCGTCGACGATGAGCCAGTCCTCATCGACCATGAGCCAGAGCGGCGGAATGCAGGGTCAGTTCATGACCAAGATGGAAGCTAATCATGTCATGGCGTCCGACCTGATCGGCACCAAGGTCGTTGGCTCCAACAACGAGTCAATCGGTGACATCAACGACGTCATCATGGACCGCAACGGTCAGATCATGGCCGCTGTAGTCGGCGTCGGCGGCTTCCTCGGCATCGGCGAGAAGGATGTGGCCGTTCCGTTCAACGCTCTTGAGTTCCAGAGCGCCCAGCAGGCTCAGGCCGCAAATAGCAGCGCGAGCGGCAGCAGCAACGTTGCCACGACGGGGTCGACCACAACGGGCAACACCGCCACGACCGGCGCAGGCACTGCCGGAACCGGCACGGCTGCATCGACCAACATGACCGCCAGCAACGCCTCGAGCAAACAGAACCAGCCTGAGCGCGTGGTTCTGCGCATGACCAAGGACCAGCTTCAGGCTGCTCCTGCCTTCGATGAGGATGGCGACAATTCGACCACCGGCTCTGCCGGCCAGTCGGGCACCACGACGGCTCCCAAGCCGTAATCTGCTATCCGTCTGAAAACCAACGCGGCGCTTGGGGAGACCCAGGC
>JAJFMR010000491.1 GCA_020696915.1 Rhizobiaceae bacterium
GATGCGGCGGCGTCGACGGCGGCGGGCGTCGCCGGCGAGGGCGACATAGTGGCCACCGAGGCGGTTGCGGGACCCAGAGCAGCGGCCGCCGCCGAAGCGGTCGCTGCCGAGCCTCCAAAACCGATCCTGCTGTGGCGGCCAGGGCGTTTCGACCGGCAGCGCGGAAATCGTCCCGAGCACCGGCGCCGCAACGGGCAGCGCCCGGCCGACGGGTCGGGACGTGAAAGCGGGCGGCAGGCAGGGGATGGCCAGCACGCAGAGGGCGGCAGGCCGGAGGGCTCTCGCAAAGTCGGACGCGATCGTGAGGGGCGACAGGGCGACAGTGGCGGCGCAGCCGAGGCCGGCCGGCAGCAGGGACGCCACCACGGGCGGCCCCGGAGCGGGGAGGAGCGACGGGATGGTTCCCAGCGCGATCGGTCCGGCGCCGACAATGGTCGCATGGATCGCGCCGATCGTCGCGACAGGTTCCGCGACCGGGCGGACAGCCCCCAAAAACCGGTTTTCCAGTCGAAACAGCGTGAGGACCGGCCGTTCGAGGTGGACCCTCTGTCACCGTTCGCCAAGCTTGCCGCATTGCGCGACCAGCTCAAGAAATAGGCATGGCGGCGGGCCGACAGCGCGTCGACAAATGGCTGTTCTTCTCGCGCGCGGTGAAATCGCGCTCGCTGGCGGCGAAACTCGTGCAGGCGGGGCGGGTCCGCATCAACCGCGACAAGGCGACGCAGCCGGCCGACCCGGTCAAGCCGGGCGACGTGCTCACCGTCACGCTGGACCGGCGGATCCTCGTCTACAGGATCGTCGATCCGGGGCTGCGCCGGGGACCTGCGGAAGAGGCGCGCACGCTTTACGAAGACCTGTCGCCGCCTGTCCTTTCCGGGGATGCTCCAGCCAACGCCCTGCTGCCGATCCGCGAGACCGGCAGCGGGCGCCCGACCAAGAAGCAGCGGCGTGAGACCGATCGCCTGCGGGGCGGCGGCTGAACCTGCAGGCGGGCGGCGACCTTGCAAGCCCGGGGTAAAGGGGATACCTCACCGACGGCGCCATCAACATGCGGGAAGGGTCCCGGAGCCTGCCGATGACCTATGTCGTGACGGATAATTGCATTAAATGCAAGTACATGGACTGTGTCGAGGTCTGTCCGGTCGATTGTTTCTACGAAGGCGACAACATGCTCGTCATCCATCCCGACGAGTGCATCGATTGTGGCGTGTGCGAGCCGGAATGCCCGGCCGATGCAATCAAGCCGGATACCGAGCCCGGCCTCGAGAGATGGCTGGAGATCAACACGGAATTTGCAGCCAAGTGGCCCAATATTACCGCAAAGAAAGACGCTCCCGAGGACGCCAAGTCCTATGACGGAATGCCCGGCAAGTTCGAGAAGTTCTTTTCCGACAAGCCCGGCGAGGGTGACTGACTGGCACTGCGCGCCGGCGGGTGCGGGCCGGCACGGCGGGCGTTTCCGATAAGGGGTGTTCCAGCCGAGTGTCCCGCGGTGCCTGCGCGCCGGCACCAAATTGTTGATTCTTTCACGTTTTTATGCTATCGGTTGATGAAGATGCCGATGGCACACGTCAATCATGGCGCAGACGCCTTAATCATTGAAAGGTACGATTGATTGCAGGCTAGGCCGCCCAGGCCGGGCGGGTGCAGCATTTTGGAGCGTGCCCGTCAGCTTTCCGCTGACAGTGGTCTTTATCATCGGCGAATATCTCTCGGCCCAGCGGCCGTGGCAATCGCTCGCCGGCCAGAGCCGGCGGCCATAACAAGGAGTTCAGGGCGTAATGGCAACAACCCCCCAGCAGAAGAAGTCGGCCACCCGTCACGGTTTCAAGACGGGCGAGTTCATCGTCTATCCCGCCCATGGCGTGGGCCAGATCGTCGCCATCGACGAGCAGGAAGTGGCCGGTCACAAGCTGGAGCTCTTCGTCATCGACTTCCAGAAGGACAAGATGCGGCTCAAGGTGCCGGTCGCCAAGGCCGCGTCGATCGGCATGCGCAAGCTGTCGGAAGGCGACTATGTCGATCGCGCGCTGAAGGTCGTTCAGGGGCGCGCCCGCGTGAAGCGCACGATGTGGTCGCGCCGCGCCCAGGAATACGATGCAAAGATCAACTCCGGCGACCTGATCTCGATCTCGGAAGTCGTGCGCGATCTCTTCCGCGCCGAAAACCAGCCGGAACAGTCCTATTCCGAGCGCCAGCTCTACGAGGCCGCGCTGGACCGCATGGCACGGGAAATCGCCGCCGTGAACCGGATGTCGGAGACGGAGGCGGTTCGCCTCATCGAGGTCAACCTCGCCAAGGGCCCCAAGCGCGGCGCCAAGGCCGACAATGAAGAGGTCGCCGAGACCGAGCACGAAGAGGCGGCCTGAAGCCGGATTTGCCGGCGCCGCGCAAAGCGCCGGCCGCAGTATCTGCGTCTGGCTGGAGCCAGAGTAAGGGTGGAATGGCTTCGATCGGAGCCATTCCACTGTAAATCGATCGCTCGGCATGTTGTTCGTGCAGGCAACAGCCCAAATCTAAGTCCATCGAAGCAGATCGTTTGACGTCGCGCGGTGCTTCGATGTTTTCCTCAACACGTCGTAGCTTACGGCGGCGTGCGACTACAGCGCGCCTGCCTTATTCCGCATCGGATTTCATTTACCAGGACGATCTCACTGGCCGGTCCGATGCGAGGTGCGTCAGGGGTGGCCAGGACGGGAATGAAGCGGCCCTGCCAGGTCACCCTCCGGTACCTGA
>JAJFMR010000492.1 GCA_020696915.1 Rhizobiaceae bacterium
TTCGCGATCGGCGGCGCCGTCGGCGTCGCCTCCATGGTGGTGATCGCGGTCGTCATCGGCGCGGCGGGCCTGGCCACGAACGCCGTGTTCGGCTGGCTGATCTAAGCAGCAATTCCGCAAAAAGTGCGCAGCGGTTTTTTTTCGTCCGGAATTCCCGACATCAACGACCGTCGAGCATTCGGCGGTTTCTGAATAAGCAGACTTCCTTGAACGGGGCAAAGTCTGCGCCGGCAGACCGTGGCCGTCCGAGGCTGCTTGCGTCGCATTTGAATGCCCGGGCGTCGTCCCATGAGAAGCGGCACATCGGGCTTTCGGCCAATGCTCCGGACACCAAGCAATGGGCCGGGACTTTCATGGCTGACCTGATCATCCTCTACTGGCGTGACATTCCCGCGCAGGTCATCGTCAGGCAAGGCCGCCGCAACGCCAAGCGTGAACTGCCGTTGCGCTTTACCGAAGCGATCGACATGTGCGCCATGCGGACCGGCGCCGGCGGCACGGACGACTACCTCGCCGAGTGGCGCAAGGCGGATCCGGTGCCGGTCGGCGACGATCTCGAAGCCGAGGCCCAGGAGGCGGCGGACCGCCTCGATCGGGAATTTACGCGCGAGCGTCTGGTTGCCCTCGTGAAGGCAGGCGGCCGGGACGATGTCTGAAGCCCGGCCGGCCTCCACGACGGCCCCCGGGGCGTCCGCCGCGCCGCAGCGTCTTCCTCCGGAAGCTACGGGCGGCGTGACCCAGGCGACGATGGTCAAGAAGTCGGCCCCGAAGACCGACTACCGGCCGAGCGACGTCTCGCCGCAAAGGCGCATGCAGCGCCGCTACACGGTTAGGTTGTGGTCGGTACGCCATTCGCGCTTCCTGGAGTGGTTCTATGCCCGTTTTGCCGACGCCTTCCTCCTGTTGCATCCGGTCTGGAAGAAGATCGGCTATGGCCGGGTCGAGGCGCCTGTGAAATTCGTCGAGAAGCGGGTCAAGGGGTTCTTGTTCGACTGCCGCATGTGCGGCCAGTGCATCCTGTCGTCGACGGGCATGTCCTGTCCGATGAACTGCCCCAAGCAGCTCAGGAACGGACCTTGCGGCGGCGTCCGGGCCAACGGCAATTGCGAAGTGGAGCCGGACATGCCGTGCGTCTGGGTCAAGGCATGGGAGGGCTCGCGCAACATGGTCAAGGGCGACGCGATCCTTGCCGTGCAGAAGCCCGTCGACCAGTCGCTGCGCGAAACGTCGGCATGGTTGCGCGTCACCGCCCGTGCTGCAGCCGAGAGGGAATCGGCGGGTGCCGGGCGATGAGCGGCGACCAGGACGAGAACCCGTCCGGGCCGCATCTGCCGCTGGAGCCGCGGCCGGGCCACTCGTCGCGGGGCCGGCTGGAGCGCATTCTTCGGCGCGGTGAGTTCGCCGTTACCGCCGAGCTCAACCCGCCCGACAGCGCCAACCCGGCCGACGTCTACGACCGCGCGCGGATCTTCGACGGCTGGGTGGACGGCATCAACGCCGTCGATGCGTCCGGCGCCAACTGCCATATGTCGTCGGTCGGCATCTGCGCCCTCCTCACACGCATGGGCTACGCGCCGATCATGCAGATATCGTGCCGTGACCGAAACCGCATCGCCATCCAGGGTGACGTGCTGGGCTCCGCGGCAATGGGCGTCGCCAATATCCTTTGCCTTACCGGCGACGGCGTCCAGGCAGGCGACCAGCCGGGCGCCAAGCCGGTCTTCGACCTCGATTCCATGTCGCTCCTCGAGACCATCCGCACCATGCGCGACGATCGGCGGTTCCTGTCCGGCCGGAAGCTGACGACGCCGCCGGAAGTCTTCCTCGGAGCCGCCATCAACCCCTTTGCACCCCCCTATGATTTCCGCCCTCTCAGGCTAGGCAAGAAGATCGCCGCCGGCGCGCAGTTCGTGCAGAGCCAGTACTGTTTCGACGTGCCCATGTTCCGCACCTACATGCAGCGTGTGCGCGATCTCGGCCACACGGAGAACTGTTTCATTCTCTGCGGCGTCGGCCCGCTCGCCTCGGCCAGGACCGCCCGGTGGATCCGCGCCAATGTTCCCGGCATCCACATTCCCGACCCGGTCATCGCCCGGCTCGAGGGCGCCGCCGACCAGAAAAGGGAAGGCAAGCGGCTGGCGATCGACATCATCAACGAAGTCAAGGAGATCCCGGGGGTATCGGGAATCCATGTGATGGCCTATCGCCAGGAAGAGTACGTGGCCGAGATCGTCGATGAATCCGGCGTGCTGAAGGGCCGCCGGCCCTGGCAGCGGGAGGCCGGCCGCGACGAAGAGCGGATCGCCCGGCGGCTCGACGAGATTCTGCACGCGGAAACGCCGCAAACCCAGGCCGACCTCGTCAAGACGGCGCATCGTTAGCGGCATGGGACTCAATCCCTTGAACGGAAAAACAGATAAGGATATAAAGAACTCTTTATATCCTTCACGGAGATCTCAATGACCCGCACGATCGTCGCTTCGGCGACCCGCGAAATCGTCATCGGCTTCGACCAGCCCTTCTGCGTGATCGGCGAGCGGATCAACCCTACCGGCCGCAAGAAACTGGCCGCCGAAATGATCGCCGGGAACTTCGAGACGGTGATCAGGGACGCGCTGCAGCAGGCGGCGGCGGGCGCCACGATGCTCGACGTCAACGCCGGCGTCACCGCCGTCGATCCGAACGCCACCGAACCCGGACTTCTCGTGCAGACGCTGCAGATCGTCCAGGAC
>JAJFMR010000493.1 GCA_020696915.1 Rhizobiaceae bacterium
CGGCGAAGCGCAGCCGCGCCAGCGCGTAGCCCGTCAGCGAGGAAAAGACGAGCGTGAGGGCGGTGACGCCGAGCGCGATATAGAGCGAGTTGAAATACTGGCGCGCGAACGGCTGATGGGTGAACACGTCGGCGATGTTCGACCACTGCCACTGGCGGGCAATCAGACTCGGCTGGCCGAATATCTCGCTCGGATCCTTCAGTCCGGACGACACCATCCACAGGAACGGGAATGCGAACGGGATGGCGACCACGCCGAGCGCGACCGTCCAGCAGACCCGGCTCACGATCCGCAGCTGGCGCCGCGTCATCGCCATCAGGTATCCCTCCGGCGCAAGGCGAGCTGCGCCACCGTCAGCGCCATTACGATCACGAACATGATCATGGCGAGAGCCGAGGCGTAGCCGACGTCGAAGAACTCGAAGCCCTGCCGGTAGATGTAGAAGGCGAGCACCAGCGTGCCGTTCTCGGGGCCGCCGCCCGTCATCTGGTAAATGTGGTCGAACACCTTGAACGAGCCGATGGTGGTGATGACCATGATGACCAGGGTGGTCGGTCCGAGCAGGGGCCAGGTGACCAGGCGAAAGATGTGCCAGCTCGACGCGCCTTCGAGGCGTGCAGCCGCCTCGTAGTCGCGCGGGATCGCCTGCAGCGCGGCAGAAGCCTGCCTCGCCCTGCAGCAGGAACTTCCAGACGATCGCCCAGGCCACGGCCGAGGTGACCACGGGTGCGAAGAACACGGTCCGGAAGAAGACGACGCCGGGAAAGCGGCGGGACAGGGCAAGCGCAAGCGACAGCGCCAGCGCCATGTTGAGCGGGACGAGGCCGATCGCGAACACGATCGAGTTGCGGACGACGTGCCAGAAGTCCGGGTTGCGAAAGAGCGCGTCGTGGTAATTGTCCATGCCGACGAAGGTCGCCTGCTGGGTGAGCAGGTTCCACTCGGTCAGCGAGTACCACACGACGGCGATCAGCGGGCCGACGAAGAAGATGAGGAAACCGGCGAGCGTCGGGCTGATGAACAGCCATGCCTCCATCGCCTCACGCATCCTCAGCGTGAGCCACGGCGCGCCCTCCTCACTCGCCGCGGCCGTGGCAGGCGTCGTCGTCACCGACTTTTCCATGGAGCAGCAGGGTAATCGCACATGAAATTCTCGAGGTTCCCGATCTGGCTCTGCACCCCCACCCCTGCCCCTCCCTCAAGCGGGAGAGGAAAACTGGGGCTCCGTATCCCGCCCTGGACCGCTAATGAACTTGGCCGAAGCAGCGAGGGCGTTGACTCCTTCCCACTTGTGGGGAGGGGGCAGGGGTGGGGTTATCTGCCTAGAGCAGCGGCTGGACAGCTTCGCAGACGGCCTTCAGCGACTCCTCGACGTTGGCGTCGGCGCGCCACAGCGCGTCGATGCGCGGCTTCATGGCGGCAAGGATCTGCGGGCTCTTTTCGTGGCTTGGCAGCACCTTGCCCTTGGCTATGGCGTCCGCCACGACCTTCATCTGCTCGGCCGGGATCAGCTTGTTGGAGCTGACGAAACCGTCGCTGCCGAGCACGCTTTTGCGCGCCGGCGGGAAGAACTGCGCCATGGTCGCCACGTTCTCCTTGTTCGTCATGTGGGCGACGAACTCGGCTGCCAATTCCTTCTGCTTGCCGGCGGTGAAGACGACGATGGCTGCCTGGCCGATCACCGGCGCTTCGCCGCCCGGGCCGCTCGGCAGCGGCGCGATGCCCCAGTCGAAGCCGGCCTTCTCCATCAGCGAGGCACGCGAGATCTGGTTGATGGTCATCGCCGCATTGCCGGAAAAGTAGTCGCCCTGCTCGCCCGGCGGGACGATCGACTTGTCCTTGAACACCATGTCGTGCAGTTGCTGCACCGCGGCCACCGCCTCGGGCTTGTCGAAGCCGCATTCCTGGTTCGTCCATACGTCTCCGCCATTGGCACGGATCGGCGGCATCAGCGCGTGCATGATGCGCGAATCGTATCCCTGGCCGTCCTTGAACTCGAAGCCGAACTTGCCGTTGGCTTCGGTGAGCTTCTTGGCCACTTCCTGGAACTTCGCCATGTCCCACTCGCCTTTGCCGGCAAGCGTCAGCGGGTCCTCGAGCCCTGCCTTGTCGAACATCTCCTTGTTGTAGAAAATCACGAAGGGCGAGGTGGAGAACGGCACGCCGTAGACCTTGTCGCCACTCTTCCAGAGACCGAGCGCCGGCTCGGTAAAGTCGCCGAACTCATAGCCCTCGGCTGAATTCAGCGCCGGCGCCAGATCCTCCAGAACGCCGGCATTGGCGAAGGTCGGGGCCGCATCCTCCATCATCCAGCCGGCATCCGGCGGATTGCCGCCAGCGAGCTGGAAGGTGAGTTTCTGCGTGTAATCCGCCGGCGGGATCGTCTCGAACTTGACGGTCACGTCCGGATGCGTCGCCTTGAAGCTTTCGGCGATGCCGTTCAGCATCGCCAGATGCGCCTCGTTGCCGCTCCAGATGGTGAAGCGGAGTTCGGCCGCCCAGGCCGCCGACGACGAGAGCGTCAGCGCGAATGCGGATGCTGCCAGTACCTTGCTTGCGGCTTTCATGGGATCTCCTCCTGGTTGATTCAGCCGTTGCTAGAGAATGGGTCCGGCCGCCTGGCGCCGGCGCGAACCGGCGACCAGCGGCTGGGGGTGGCCGCGCACGCCGGTCTCGACGGCGAAAACGGCACCCGCGAGCGGTTCGCGGGCGTGATCGGCGCCTGTCCGCATCGAGGTCACGAAAACGGTCGACATGCCGGGACCTCCGAAGGCGGGCTTCGTCGGGCGCGACACGGGAAGCTCGATCGCAGACAGTTCGCGTCCGGCGGGGTCGAGCCGGACGATCGAGCCGCCGTCGACCGCCGCGAACCAGTAGCAGCCGTCGGCGTCGATTGCGGCGCCGTCGGGCCGACCGCGCTCCGGCCGGTGGAACACGCGGCGGTTGTCCAGCGTGCCGCTTTCCGCGTCGAAGTCGCATGCCCATATGGTGCAGACCTCCGGATGGGAGTCGGCCAGATAGAAGGTCTTGCCGTCCGGCGAGATCGCTGAACCGTTCTGGGTGCGCAGCCCGTCCACGGCGCTGCGGACCTTGCTCGAGTCCAGGCAAAGCAGCTGCCCGACGGGCTCGCGCCCCTCATGGAGCGTGCCCGTCCAGAACCGGCCGCGTTCGTCGACCACGCCGTCGTTCAGCCGCATCGCCGGCGATTTCACGCCGGTGCGGGCTATCCGGT
>JAJFMR010000494.1 GCA_020696915.1 Rhizobiaceae bacterium
AAATTCTGGACGGCAATTCCAGCGGCATGCTCGAACTGGGCATCGATCCGAAGCTGGCCTGGGCGCTGCGCAACCGGGCCGCCTTCCCGGTCGACGTGAACCGTGCCGACCGCGAGGCGCTGCTGCGAATCCCGGGTTTGGGAACGAAGGCAGTGAAGCGGATCCTCGAAACGCGCCGCCACCATCGCCTGCGGCTGGAGGATGTCGGGCGCCTCTGCCAGTCGATAGCCAAGATCCGCCCGTTCGTCATCGCCGAAGGCTGGTCTCCGGGCGGATTGACGGACAAGGCCGGGCTGCGAAACAGTCTGGCGAGACCGGCAGCGCAACTGTCCCTGTTCTGATCATGCAGACAGCGATGCTGCCCTTCGACGGCTGGACCGTCCACCTCGCCGGCGAGACGGATTTCGCGGGCTGGCGCGTTGCTGCCCGCAATCTCGTCCTGAACGATGTACCCCCCGAAAGCACCCTTTGGAACGTCTCCGGCACGTCCAGCCTCGCCGATCTGCCTGCCGTTCCCGCCGGCGCCGGGCTTAACGTGCCGCGGTCGTTCATCGAACGTGCCGAGGCGGTGTCGTGCCATGCCGATCCGCAGCGCTTCGCCCTGCTCTATCGCTTGCTGTGGCGGATCAGGGAAGAGCCGCAGCTGATGAAGATTGCATCCGACCCGGACGTCCGGCGCTTCGAGGCGATGGAGAAATCAGTCCGCCGCGACATCCACAAGATGCGCGCCTTCGTGCGCTTCCGGAAAATCGGCGACGGGGCCGCAGAACGCTACGTGGCCTGGTTCGAACCGCAGCATTTCATCGTCGAGCGCAATGCTCCCTTCTTCGCGCGCCGGTTCACCGGAATGCGCTGGACGATACTCACGCCGCACGCGTCGGCGACCTGGGATGGCGTGTCCATGGCGTTCGGGCCCGGTGCCGCGAGGCGGGACCCGCCGCCCGAAGATGCAACTGAGGACCTTTGGCGGACCTACTTCCAGAGCATCTTCAATCCGGCGCGCCTCAAGGTGAAGGCGATGCAGTCCGAGATGCCGAAGAAATACTGGCGGAACCTGCCGGAGGCTTCGCTCATTCCGCAGATGATCGCACATGCCGAGGAGGCGGCGAAGGAAATGGTCGCAAGGATGCCCACCTCACCCTCCCCGCACCACGCCAGGGTGCAGGCAAAGCACTGGCCGATACGCGAATCTCAGGCGGCCGCCGAAGAGGCCGAATATCCGAGCATCGAAGAAACGCGCGAGGCGGCCAGGCATTGCCGCCGCTGCCCGCTCTGGCGTGACGCGACGCAGACGGTCTTCGGCGAGGGGCCGGAAGGAGCACGGATCGTCTTCGTCGGCGAGCAGCCAGGCGATCGCGAAGACATCGCCGGCAAGCCTTTCGTCGGTCCGGCCGGCCAGATCTTCGATGCGGTGCTGGAGGAAGCCGGCATCGACCGCCTCAAAGTCTATGTCACCAACGCGGTCAAGCACTTCAAGTTCGAGCCGCGTGGAAAGCGACGGATCCATTCCAAACCGAACGCCGGCGAGATCCGGGCCTGCCGCTGGTGGCTGGACAGGGAACTCGCATTGACGAAGCCCGATGCCGTGGTCGCGCTCGGCGCGACTGCCGCACAGTCGCTGCTCGGCAAGGCGGTTCCTATCACCCGGATGCGCGGCGGGATCATCGAGCGCGAGGACGGGCTGCCCGTCTTCCTCACCATCCACCCGTCCTTCATCCTGCGCATCCGCGAGCGCGAGGACAAGGAAGCGGAGCGGCAACGCTTCCTCGATGACATGAAGGCGGTGAGAAAGCTGATGCGGGCGTGACGCGCGGCCGGACGTGCTGATCCGGCCTATGTCACCAGGATGGCCCGCAGATCGTTGACGTTGGTGCCGGTCGGCCCCGGCACGAACAGGTCGCCGACGGCGTGAAAGGCCGTCCAGGCGTCGTTGGCCGAAAGCAGCGCCCGGGCGTCGAAGCCCGCCGCCCGCATGCGCGCGACTGACGTCCCGTCGGCGAAGGCGCCGGCATTGTCTTCCGACCCGTCGATGCCGTCCGTGTCGGCCGCCAGCGCATGAATGCCTGCCGACCCGGCAATGGCGATCGAGAGAGCGAGCAGGAACTCGGCGTTGCGGCCGCCCTTGCCGCTGCCGCGCAGCGTCACCGTGGTTTCGCCGCCCGACAGCAGCAGCACCGGCTTCCTGAACGGGCGATCGCGGCCGGCGATCTCGCGGGCGATCGCAGCATGCACAAGGCCAACGTCGCGCGCCTCGCCCTCTATCGAATCCGAGAGGATGACCGCGTATGTCCCCTGTTGCCGGGCCTCCGCGGCGGCAGCCTCCAGCGACACGGCGGCCGAGGCAACGACATGCACCTCGTTCCTCGCGAAGCGCGGATCGTCCGGCCGGGGGGCCTCGGCTTCGCGCGAGTTCAGGTGCGCCATCACCGCCGCCGGCAGATCTATGCGGTAGGCGGCAATCAGCGAAAGCGCGTCGGTCCGGCTGCCGGCGTCCGCAATGGTCGGCCCCGAGGCGACGAGCGCGGCATTGTCGCCGGGAACGTCGGATACGACCAGCGAGACCACCCTCGCCGGCCACGCGGAGGCAGCGAGGCGGCCGCCCTTGATCGTCGAAACGTGCTTGCGGATCGTGTTCATGGCAGCGATCGGCGCGCCGGAGGCAAGCAGCGCCGCGTTGACGGCGATCTCGTCGGCAAGCGTCAGGCCCTCGGCCGGCGCCGG
>JAJFMR010000495.1 GCA_020696915.1 Rhizobiaceae bacterium
CCTCGGAGATCTGCATCCTGTCGGCAATCCCCTGCGATTCGAGGCGGCTGGCGATGTTGACCGTTTCTCCCCAAACGTCGTAGACGAAGCGCCTCTTGCCGATGAGGCCGGCAATCACCGGCCCCGTATGTACGCCGACGCGGATATGGAAGCGGTCCTCCGCCGCTGCCGTCCGCGCCAGCGAATCCAGCATCGACTTCCCCAGCGCCACGACGCGATGGGCGTGGTCGGTGACCGGCTGCGGAATGCCGCAGGCGGCCATGTAGGCGTCGCCGATGGTCTTTATCTTTTCGACACCGTGCATCTCGGCCAGACTGTCGAACATGCCGAACATCGCATCCAGGCGCCTGATCAGCTCGATGGCCGGCAACCGGCTCGCCACGCCCGAAAAACCGACGATGTCGGCAAAGAGTATGGTCGCCGCATCGAACCGGTCGGCGATGACCTCCTCCCCCGCCTGCAGACGCGTTACGATCTGGCCCGGAAGGATCGCCTCGAGCAGAGCGTCGGCCCGGCGCTTCTCCGATTCGATCTGCCGGAGATAGTCGCGCTCGCGGTCGATCCATCTCTTCTTCTCCAGCGCCGAAGTGATGCGGGCGCGAAGCAGGACGGGATTGAACGGCTTCGGCAAATAGTCGTCGGCACCGGCCTCCAGGCAGCGGGCGACCGCGTCGACCTCGCTCAGACCCGAAATCATGATCACCGGAATATGCCGCCATCGAGGGTCCGCCTTCAGCCGGCCCAGCACCTCGATGCCGTTCATGTCCGGCATCAGTATGTCGAGCAGGACGAGATCGAATTCCTGCCGCGCCAGGAGGTCGAGCGCCGCGCGGCCGGACTCCACGGCAACGGCTTCGTGACCGTCGCGGCGCAGCCGTCTGGCGAGCAGGTCGCGATTGCCGCGAACGTCGTCGACAACCAGTATCCGGCCCGGCGAAGCGGCAGAGGCGCGTGGAGCGAGTGCCCTTTCGAGACCCGCAGCATCGATCCCCGAGGACTGGTCGGCGGGCGGCCCGGCCGCGTCAGCGGCAGCGCGCGAGAAGCGGGCAATATCTTCGACGAGCCCCATCAGATCGGCAGCCGCCGACAGCATCGCCCGAATATCCTCCTCGAGAGAATGCGCCTTGAGGTCATGCGCCTCCTCCAGGAGCATCTCGGAATAGCCGATGATCGCGTTGAGGGGCGTCCGAAGGTCGTGGCGGAGCTGCGCTTCGAACTCCACTCCCGCACTCGGCGAATGGTCCGCCTCCCCCTGGATCAGCCGGTCGATACGCTGGAGGAATTGCCGCGCCGCCGCTCCGACCCGGGCGAGATCCTCGCTCAGCGAAGTGAGGCCGAGTTCCTGCACCTGCTCGAGCAGCAATTCCTGGATGCCCGCAATCGCCCGTGCCGGCCCTGCCAGTTGCTGCTCGGCATGGACGGCGATCGCGTGGTGCTGGAAACCCCGCTTGTCGCTCATCGCGCTCCGCGCGGGGTCATGCCCGGCTCGCGCCGAGCAGGTGCTGGATCTTGTCGATGAGGCGGGTCATGTCGACGGGTTTGCTGTCATAATCGTCGCAGCCCGCCTGCAGCGCCCGCTCGCGATCGCTCGCCATGGCGTGCGCGGTCAGCGCGATGATCGGAATGTCCGAAGTGTCCGGATCCGACTTCAGGCGTCGTGCCGCCTCCCACCCGTCCATCACCGGAAGGCTCATGTCCATCAGGACGAGGTCCGGCTTCTCCGAAGCGGTCATCATGACGCCGGACTGGCCGTTTTCCGCCACCAGCACCTCGAAACCTCGCCGGGACAGACGCCGCGAGAGCATGTCGCGGTTCATTTCATTGTCCTCGACGAGCAGGATCCTGGTCATTTGGCGCTCCTCTCAGCTGTCGACCTGCGCTACGTCGGACCGCGCTATCTGCCTCTCGAGCGCCCTCACCAGTTGCGCTCTGCTGCCGGCTCCCTTGGTGACCACCGCGGCAGCCCGGTCGCGCAGCCAATTCATCTCGGTAGCGGAGAGATCCTTGGACGTAACGATTACCACGGGTATTTTTCGCAGTTCAGGCAGGCTCTGCATCTCGGTAAGGGTCTGGAAGCCGTCCATCTCGGGCATCAGCAGGTCGAGCAGAACGAGCCGGGGCGAAGACCGCTTCATCTGCTCCAGCCCCTGCCGGCCGTCGCCTGCCTCGTGAACCTGCCAGCCCTTCTTCGTCAGGATGCGGCGCATGAACTCGCGCGAGGACTGGTCGTCGTCGATGATGAGGACGTGGCGGTTGCTGCCGCCGCACGCCTCGATGGCCCGAACCAGCCTTTCGGCATCGATCGGCTTCGGTATGTAATCGACGGCACCAAGAGAAAGCCCGAGCTCGCGATCCGCGAGGATCGTCGCCAGTATCACCGGGATCTCGCTCAGTTCCCTGTCGCTCTTCAGTGCGCGCAGGACCGACCAGCCATCCTGGTGAGGCATGATGATATCGAGGATGATGGCCGCAGGACGGTTGATGCGTGCCAGTTCGATGCCCTCGGCGCCACTGCCGGCCTCGATCGATGTCAGTCCAGCTTCGGCCAGCGCCTGCGCGATGATGTTGCGGGCGGCCGGCTCGTCGTCGATGATCAGCACGGGCCTGACGGACGAAGGCGGCAACGCGACGGCGGCCGCTTCGTCCGGCACCTTCCCGCACAGCGCGGGGACCTCCATCGTGAAGGTGGAACCCTTGCCCAACTCGCTTTCGACGCTGAC
>JAJFMR010000496.1 GCA_020696915.1 Rhizobiaceae bacterium
GCCCGCATGGCCGCCAAGGCCGCCTGAGGGCAGGGTCCTCCGTCCTCTCCGATCGCGGATAAAAGACCGACGTTCGGCTGGCTTGCCGGCGGGCAGCCGACGTCGTGCCGACGTCGGAATCTTCTGGACAGTCGGCGCAACACATGATGTGATTCGAAATCTGCCCGCCTTCATCCACTGATGGGGTATCCGATGCGCAGTCCCCTTGCGAGTCTCACTCTGGCAGGTTTTCTGGCGGGCAGCCCCGCCGTCGCGCAGGACGAAATACAGCCCGAAACGGTCGGCAATCTGACCATCCCGGCGGGAACCGAGATGGTGTTTTCGGTCGACATTGCGCTGGGTCACGTGGTCGACGGACGCATGCATGTCCTCGACGCCAAGGATCTCAGATATATCGGGCTGATCGGCACGTCCAATCTCGGCATGGTGCACGTGCCGCCGGGCACAACCGACATCTACGTCGCGACGACGCATCTTTCGCGAACGACGCGGGGCACCCGCACCGACCTGGTCGAAATCTATTCCGGCGAGGATCTCACCTTCAAGGAGGAGATCCCGATTTCCACGAACCGCGCCCAGGCGCTGAACTATCGCTCGCTGTTCTGGTCGTCCAGCGACCTCAGATACCTTTTCATCCAGAACGCCACGCCGGCAACGTCGGTTTCGGTGGTCGATCTCACGGAGAAGAAGGAGATCGCCGAAATCCCGAACCCGGGCTGCTACGGGATATTCCCGGCAGCGGGCAAGCCGCTTCGCTTTGCCACGACCTGCGGCGACGGGACTTTCGGCACGATCGACGTCGTTGCCGACGGCTCGGCCGAGATGAAGGCTTCTGCGCCGATCTTCGACCCGGACGCGGATGCCATCTTTTCCAGTGCCGTACGCTGGGACGACAAATGGGTCTTCGCTTCATACGCCGGCAACATCTACATCATCGATGTCGAGGGCGATGTCGCCGCGCTGGCCGACAAGATTCCGCTGTCGGAAGGCGTCGAAGGCAACTGGCGGCCGGGGGGCTACCAGCCGATTGCCGTTCACGGCGGCAGCGGCATGGCGTACGTGCTGATGCATTCGAACGGCGCGGAGGGAAGCCACAAGAACCCGGCGGAGGAGATCTGGGCGGTCGACCTCAAGGCGAAGACGGTAGTGGGCCGGGCGGCATCCGTGCCGGCGATCGCAGTAACCGCCAGCCAGGGCGAGACCCCGGCCCTGTTCGCGGTCGACGGACTGAAAGCCGAGATCGTCCGCTACGACCTGCCGGCGACAGGCGCCTCCTTCGCGCTCACCCCCGTGGCGACGGCTTCCGGCGGTGAACTCCCGGACCAGGTGGAGGTGCGTTGATGGAGTGGCCGACGATGATCTCCCATCCCATACTGATCGTCGTCAGCTCCGGTCTGCTCGTCTGCGTGTTCCTGCGCGGGGCGTCGCATAAGCTCCTCGATTTCGGCTGGTTCGTTCACACACTGGCCGAGTACCGGCTGCTTCCGGCGGCTCTTGCGCCGGCCGCCGCCGGGGTGCTGGCGCTTGCCGAAACAGCCGTGGCGATCGGTCTGGTGGCGCCGCAGAGCCGCGGTGCCGCGGCGCTGGCGGGCGGCGGCCTTCTTCTGGTCTATGGCGGAGCGGTCGCCGTCAACCTCCTGCGCGGCCGCTCTCGCATCGAGTGCGGCTGCGGCGGCGCGGGCGAGGGGCTCTCCTGGGTACTGGTCGCCCGCAACGCCGTGCTTGCCGGGCTGGCGCTCATCGCCTCGCAGGCTCCCCTGCAGGCGGCATTCGGGCCGTTCGAATGGATGACGGGCGCCGCCGCCATCGCCTCCATGTGGCTGCTCCTCGTCAGCATCGAGAAACTGGCCGCGAACATGTCCTGGCTGACTGCCGCCGACACGGCGCGCGACCAGCATCCGGCGAGGCATTGATGGAACCGCTGGCCGTCGCCGTCGCCATACTTTGGCTCGTGGTGATCGCGCTGCTTGTGGTCGTCTTCGCGCTGGCCCGCCAGGTCGGCATACTTTTCGAGCGCGTCGCGCCGATGGGCGCACTGATGACCGACGCCGGACCGAAGATAGGCGAGGCTTCGCCGCGCTTCGACCTGATGTCGCTGGACGGCCATCCGCTCGTCATCGGCGGCGGCTCGGCGCGGGACACGTTGGTCTTCTTTCTCTCCACGACCTGCCCCGTCTGCAAGAAGCTCATTCCGGTCCTCCAATCAATGCGCCGCGCCGAAGCGGGCACGCTCGACATCGTGCTTGCCAGCGATGGCGAACACGCCGCGCACCAGGCGTTCCGCAAGGCTGCCGGACTTGACGATTTCGCCTATGTTCTCTCGCCGGACCTCGGAATGTCCTACCGCGTCAACCGGCTCCCCTTTGCCGTGCTTCTCGATCAGCACGGCGTCGTGCGCGGCAAGGGCCTCGTCAATTCGCGCGAGCAGCTCGAGAGCCTGATCAACGCCCGCGAGCTTGGCCAGGCTTCGATCCAGAGCTGGATTCAAGCTGAAACGGGCGGTCGTTCGCCTGCCTAGGAGAAGGGAAATGATCCGTCTCACGGAACGCGTTCTTGGGCTGATGGACTCTTTTGCCGAAGGCGGCGCCCGGCAGATGGCACGGCGGACCGGCCGACGCAGCGTCCTGTCCTGGATCGGCAAGGCAGCGCTGGGCGGTGCCTTGCTGCCGATGCTGCCCTTCGACCGGGCCGGGAGCGGCACGGCCCGCGCGCAGGC
>JAJFMR010000089.1 GCA_020696915.1 Rhizobiaceae bacterium
AATCAATCAGCCGATGCCATTTTCCGCTGCGTCAACCGGGCGAGCGAAACTTCTGATTCCGACCGGGCGAGATCTTCGATCGTCCGGTCATGCATGCCCCGTAAATGCAGGAGACAGTCATGTCGACGACCGAACACGCCCTCCACAGTATAAGCGCCATGCGTCCTGGCCTCTCGGCGCGCGTGGCAAACGTCGTCACCAATGCGTGGCGCGCTTTCAGGAACCGGCGCGCCTTTTACCGTCTCGGCGAGATGTCGGATATACAGCTTGCCGATATCGGCCTGACGCGCTCCGACCTCAGCGTGGCTATGGATTTGCCCTATGGGTACGATCCGACGGCTCACCTCGGCGCCATGGCACGGGAGCGGGTTCGCGAGCAGGAGACACTGGCGCGACAGGTTCATTGAAAATCTGGTCCGTCGCGCTGGCTGCCGTGACCCTTTTGGGCGGCAAGCGCGCCGGCAAGCTTCTGCAGGCCATACCCCGTCCGGCATCTCCCAGCCCTGGCCTGCACTCTGCCCGGTCCCTCGTGGACCGGGCGTTTTGCTGAGAGGAATGGCGGCGAAGCCGGTGCCTTGCAGTATCTCCCAGACTAGCGGTGGCGATCCATGCCCTTGGTGAACTGATCGAAGATGCTTTCCATGTTCTTCTGGTATTCGTCGCGCTGCCTGGCCCCTGTCTCGAACATCTGGCCGAAGAGATCGTCATAGGGGTTCTTCGACCGTTCCCCGGCTTCGGCCTGGCGACTCCTGGTCCGGCGTTCCGGCGGCGTCTGCCGGCCTTGCCCGCCGCCCAGCATCTCCTCGAAGATCTTGCCGAGCGGATTATCGGCATGAGGAGTGGTCTGCGGCGTCCCGGCGGGCGCCTGGCGCGCCGCACCGCCTCCGAACATGTCCTGCAGAACCTTCCCGAACGGGTTGTCGAAAGGATTTGCGGGTTCTGGGGCTTGCTGCGACTGGGGTTGGCTGCGCCCCCCTGCGCCCTGCCGCATCATCTGCTCGATGATGTCGCCGAGCGGATTGCCGCCCGAGCCGCTCTCCGGCAACTGGTTCGTGGACTGCTTGAACAGACCGCCCATGATCATCGATGCGATGACCGGCAGCATCTGCTGCAACAGCTGCTGTCCGAGCCCCGTCGCCTGCGCGGCTTGGCTGGCCACCGCCCTGGACAGGTCCTTCGAGCCGAAAAGGTGGCCAAGTATGCCATTGCCTTCCGCGACGCCCTGCGGCGCGAACGCCTTGCTCGCGTCCTCGAAATATTTCGCGTGCTGCCCGGAAGCCATGGCGTTCATGAAGGCTGCCACGCCAAAGGGATCGGACGCGTTGCGTTTCAGGCCCTGGCTGAACGCCGGCAGCAGCGCATCGACCGCTGCCTGCGTCTGCTGCTGCGTCAGGTTGAATTGTCGCGCAAGCGTCTCCATCGCGTGGCCGTTCTGGGCGTTGGCGAGCATGTCGTAGAGCGGAAGCATCTTTTCCTCCATCGGGCGCCTGTTTCGGCAAGGCAGGGTAGCCGAAACGCGGCAATTCGCCTACTCGGCACTGGCCGGCCGGTGCCTTCGGCCCGTCCTCCCGTCAAAAGAACTTGCTGCGCGCCTCAATACGCATGCTCCAGGAACACCGGCTCGATCGAGCCGCCCCAGCGCGTGTGATAGGCGTTGACCATCTGTTCGGCGCTCGTGGTGCCGCGGGCCACCACTTCGTCGAGCGTATTCAGGAACGAGGTCTCGTCGAAACCGTCGCGGTTCCTGCGGGCGCGATTCCTGAGCCCGAGATGTGAGACGGCAAGGACGTCGCGTCCCACGTCCCGCAGGCTCCGGCCGCGGAACTCGGTGGCGATGGCCTGCCGCGGCACCGTGTCGCGCATCTCCCTGACCTCGCCGAACGTCCAGTCGCGGGTCAAATCCTCGGCGGCGTCGAGCGCTGCTTCGTCATATAGAAGACCGACCCAGAATGCCGGCAGCGCGCAGATGCGCCGCCACGGACCGCCATCGGCGCCGCGCATCTCGAGGAAGCGCTTGAGGCGCACGTCGGGGAAAAGGGTCGAAAGGTGGTTGGCCCAGTCGCCGATCGTCGGCACGCCGTCGGGCACCTCATTCCGGGCCGCGCCGGTCATGAACTGCCGGAAGCTCATATGGGTCATGTCGTGATAGTGGCCGTCGCGGATCACGAAATACATCGGCACGTCGAGCGCCCATTCGGCGTAGTCGGCAAAACCGAAATCGTCCGAGAAACAGAATTCGAGCAATCCGGAGCGCTGGTTGTCGGTGTCTCGCCAGATATCGCCGCGCCAGCTCTGAAAGCCGTTCGGCTGCCCCTCGGTGAAAGGCGAGTTGGCAAAAAGCGCCGTCGCCAGCGGCTGTAGTTTGAGCGAGACCTGCATCTTGCGGCGCATGTCGGTCTCGCTTTCGAAATCGAGATTCACCTGGATGGTGCAGGTGCGGTACATCATGTCGAGACCCCTGGAACCCACCTTCGGCATGTAGCGGGTCATGATCTCGTAGCGGGACTTCGGCATCTTCGGCGTTTCGAGGAGCGTCCATTTCGGGCTGCCGCCGAGCCCGAGGAAGCGGATGCCGAGAGGCTCCGCGATCTCGTGCAGCTGCGCCAGGTGCGCATTGCCCTCACGGCAGGTCTGGTGGATCGTTTCCAAGGGCGCGCCAGACAGCTCGAACTGCCCGCCCGGCTCCAGAGAGATCGCGCCGCGCCCGGTCGGCTCGACCAGACCGATTATCCGGTCCTTGTCGCGGATCGGATCCCAGCCAAGCTTGTCCTGCATGCCTTCCAGAATGGCGCGGATGCCGCGCGGTCCGCCATAGGGCACCGGGGCATTGCCGTCGACATAGAAGGGGAACTTCTCGTGTTCGGTGCCGATCCGCCATTTCTCGCGTGGCTTGTTGCCCTCGGCAAGGTGCTCGACGAGCTGGTCCTTGCCCTCGACCGGGCGGAGATCCGACGTATCGCGCGCCATTTGCCTGTCGTTCTCCCGGCTGCTTTCGGTAGCGTTGATGGACGATCGGGGATTGCCCAAGCAAGTGAAAAAAGCTGAGCCAGGCCTGCGGCGGCTGCTAACGAAGAATACGGAAGCCGGCTCGCGTTCCGGCCGCATCGGCAGGGCGGGATGCGACCTTGACGACCCGGGCAGCCGGCGGTCCGGATTCCAGGAGCTCCATCATGGTCGCCACCGCCGCTTCCTCTCCGACCAGCAGCGCGGATACGGAGCCGTCCTCCTCGTTTCTCACCCAGCCGTCCACGCCGAGCCGTTCTGCCTCCATCCGCATCCAGCCGCGGTAGTTGACGCCCTGCACCCTGCCGGTGACCCTGACCTCGACGGCCCTGCGATCCGCTTTCAAATCCGTCCTCCCTCAGGTCAGGAGCCGGCGCGGCGGCGCGTCACGGCGAGCGGCAGGCCGCCGAGCGGCTGCGTTGTCAGCTTCTGCACCGGCCAGGGCTTCGTTTGGGCGGTCGTGTCGAAACGGAACTGCGACAACAGCACGGCAAGCGCAATCATCGCCTCCTGCATGGCAAAGCTGGCGCCGATGCAGACGCGCGGCCCGGCGCCAAACGGCAGGTACTGATACCGGTCGATGGCGCCCCGGTTCTGCGGATGGAAGCGCGACGGCATGAAGGCATCGGGCCTGTCCCAAAGCTTGCGATGCCGGTGGATCGTCCAAGGCATCATCAGCACGGTGGCGTGGCGCGGGATGTGAAGATCGCGCCAGGTTTCGGGCTCGATCGGCTCGCGGTTGATCGACGGCGCCGGCGGATAGAGGCGCAGCGCCTCTTCGAACGCCGCTCTCGTCAGCGGCATGGCGTCCAGCCATTTCACCGGGTCGGGCTCGCGCGCCAGCACCGAGTCGATCTCCCGTTCGACCAACTCGCGCTCCCAGGGCGCTTCGGCGAGGCAATAGATCGTCCAGCCGAGCGCCCGCGCCGTGGTCTCGTGGCCGGCGCCTATGAAGGTGATCACATTGTCCTCGACCTCGCCGCGCGTCAGGCCGCCGGGACCCTCGGCCTTGAGCAGCAGCGACAGGAAGTCCTCGGGAATGGCCGCTGTCGAGGCGGCGATCTTTGCCGTCCTCAGCGCGATCGTGTCGGCGACGATCTTGCGGAAATAGGCGAGCGTCTTGCGGCCGCGCCAGCGCGTCAGGCGCGGCAGCCAGTCCGGCGCCTGCAGGAGATCCAGCGGATCGACCCGGCCCATGGTCTCGAAGAGACGGTCGATCTGCTTCTCGAAGCCGCCTGGCTCGCCGGCTATCTCGCCCGAAAACAGCGTTTCGGCGAGGATATCGTAGGTCAGTAGCGTCATGTCGCGTGAGATGTCGAACGTGCCGCCGCCGCCGTAGCGTTCGGCGAAGGCCCGAGTGCGCTCGAGCATAGCGCCGGCAAAGCCTTCTATGTGCCGCGGCGTGAACATCGGCGCCATGGCCCTTCGCGAACGCTTCCAGACCTCGCCTTCGGCGGTCAGCAGCCCGTCGCGCAAGATCGGCCGCAGCACCTTCTGGCGGACGGCGGCCATCCTGTAATTGGCGGCATTGTCGACCAGCACATGGCGGATGAGGGCAGGGTCGTTGGCGATGACGAGCGGCCCGCCGAGGCCGTTCACCGAGATCCAGGGCTGGTTGTAGGACGGCTCGCCCCACAGTTCGAGCGGGTTTCGGTAGACGATTCTGATCATCTCCAGCGTCGACGGCGGCGATGTGCGCGGCGTCGGAGCCGGCGGAACGAAGGGAGCGGGCGTGGTGTCCATGGTCGGGTCCTGTCGCATCAAACTAGGAGCGAAGCCGCCGCCGTTCAATCGGCGGGCGGCCGCCAGACGCGACCCGCAGGGCCCGATCCCTTGCCTGGCCCGAAAACACTGGTGGAAGGGCCCCGAAAAGCCCGGAAATGTTTGGAAAACCGCGCTCCGGCACCTATATCTCGTGCATCATCCGACGCGCGATTCGGGGGCAATCGTCGGCGTCTCGTCCGCGGCTTCACACGACAGGTTTTCATGAGCGACCAGACCGATATCGGCAATGGCGGCATCGCCGAATACGGCGCGGATTCCATCAAGGTTCTCAAGGGTCTGGATGCCGTCCGCAAGCGGCCGGGCATGTATATCGGCGACACCGATGACGGCTCGGGCCTTCACCACATGGTCTACGAGGTGGTCGACAACGCCATCGACGAGGCGCTGGCCGGGCACGCGACACTCGTTACCGTGACGCTCAACGCCGACGGCTCCTGCACGGTCAGCGACAATGGGCGCGGCGTTCCGACAGACCTGCACCCTTCCGAGGGCGTTTCGGCCGCCGAAGTCATCATGACGCAGCTGCATGCCGGCGGCAAGTTCGACCAGAACTCCTACAAGGTGTCCGGAGGCCTGCATGGGGTGGGCGTATCGGTCGTCAACGCGCTCTCCACCTGGCTGAAGCTGACGATCCGCCGCAAGGGGCGCATCCACGAAATGTCGTTCACGCATGGGGTGGCCGATGCGCCGCTTGCGGAAACCGGCGACGCCGGAGACGAAACCGGGACCGAGGTGAGTTTCCTGCCTTCCCCCGGAACGTTCACGATGGTCGAGTTCGACTACGGCACGCTGGAGCACCGGCTTCGCGAACTGGCCTTCCTGAACTCGGGAGTGCGCATTGTCCTGACCGACGCCAGGCATGCCGACGTCAAGCGGCTGGAACTGCTCTATGACGGCGGCCTCACGGAATTCGTCAAATATCTCGACCGTGCCAAGAAGCCGCTGCTGGCCCAGCCGATCGCCATCCGGGCGGAGCGCGACGGCATCACGGTCGAGGTGGCGATGTGGTGGAACGACAGCTACCACGAGAACGTGCTGGCTTTCACCAACAACATCCCGCAGCGCGACGGCGGCACGCATCTGGCCGGATTCCGCGGCGCGCTCACCCGGCAGGTCACCGGCTACGGCGAAACCTCGGGGTTGACCAGGAAGGAGAAGGTTGCGCTGATCGGCGACGATTGCCGCGAAGGCTTGACCGCGGTGCTGTCGGTCAAGGTGCCAGATCCGAAATTCTCTTCCCAGACCAAGGACAAGCTGGTGTCCTCGGAGGTTCGGCCTGTGGTCGAGGGGCTGGTGAACGAGGCGCTCGGCACCTGGCTGGAAGAGCATCCCGCCGAGGCAAAAGTGGTGATCGAGAAGGTCATTCAGGCGGCGGCTGCCCGCGAGGCGGCGCGCAAGGCGCGCGACATCACCCGGAAGAGCACGCTCGGCATCACGTCGCTGCCGGGCAAGCTCGCCGACTGCCAGGAACGCGATCCCGCGAAATCCGAGCTGTTCATCGTCGAGGGCGATTCGGCCGGCGGTTCCGCCAAGGGCGGCCGCTCGCGCCAGAACCAGGCCATCCTGCCGCTGCGCGGCAAAATCCTGAACGTGGAGCGGGTGCGCTTCGACCGCATGCTCTCGTCCGACATGATCGGCACGATGATCACTGCGCTCGGCACCGGCATCGGCAAGGACGAGTTCAGCATCGACAAGCTGCGCTACCACAAGATCATCATCATGACCGACGCCGATGTCGACGGCGCGCACATAAGGACGCTGCTGCTGACCTTCTTCTTCCGCCAGATGCCGGAACTCATCGAGCGCGGCCATCTCTTCATCGCGCAGCCGCCGCTCTACAAGGTCACCCGCGGAAAGAGCTCGCAGTACATCAAGGATGAATCGGCCTTCGAGGAATTCCTGATCGACTCGGGACTCGACGAGACGTCGCTCGCGCTCGGCTCCGGCGAGGTGCGCAGCGGCCACGATCTGCGCAGCATAGTCGAGGACGCCCTTTCCGTGCGCTCGCTGATCAACGGACTCCATACGCGCTACAATCGCGCCGTCGTCGAGCAGGCGGCGATCGCCGGGGCGCTCAGTCCGGAGGTGATTGCCGATCTCGGCCGCGCCAACCAGATGGCGGCGACGGTCGCCGCGCAGCTCAACGGCATCGCAGAAGAGACCGAGCGAACCTGGGAGGGGCGGCTTTCGACTTCGAACGAAGGACCGGGCGGTTACGTGTTCGAGCGGATCGTGCGGGGCGTCCGGGAATCGGCCCATCTCGACATGGCGCTGATCAATTCGGCCGATGCACGTGCGCTGGACCGTCATGCGGCTCGGCTCGGCGAGGTCTATCACCAGTCACCGGTGCTGAAGCGAAAGGACATGTCGGAGCCGATCTCCGGCCCGTTGGCGCTGCTCGACGCGGTGTTCTCTGCGGGCCGCAAGGGCCTCACCGTGCAGCGCTACAAGGGGCTTGGCGAAATGAATGCCGAGCAGCTCTGGGAAACCACGCTAGACCCGAACGTCCGCTCGCTCCTGCAGGTCAAGGTGCCCGACGCGACCGATGCGGACACGCTGTTCTCGCGGCTGATGGGCGACGACGTCGAGCCGCGCCGCGAATTCATCCAGGACAATGCCCTTTCGGTTGCCAATCTCGACGTATAGGGCCGCTTGGGTCCGCAGGCCGGCGAGCCGCCTGAACTTTGCCACCGCCTTCAAGGCCCAACTCTGCGAACAGCTGCGACCCTCAATCTCGGACCTGCCCCGCCCCCTGGAAGCCCGGGCGTCGGCACCAGCCCGTTCAGAGCGGGGACCATTTTTTCGCTGGCAATGGCCATATCACCGTGGCCGATCGCGGCTCAGCGAGCGTCGGCCCGGTCCGGAGACTTCGCTCGGCCCGACGCCGTCGACCCCCCATGGTTCCACAGCATGAACGGCAGTCGACGGCCGGCGGGAAAAGGCGCGCCCCCACCTCATACGGTGTGGGCACGAGCCGGGAGGCTGTCAGGACTGCCCGGCCTGATCACAGGCTTGCAGCCTTTTTCTCCCTTCTGTCGCGCGTTTCCTCCGGTTCCGGAGAATTCGCCTCGGCAGCCTCTGCTTCGGATTCCGCCGAAGCTTCGACGGGAGATGTCGCATCCCTGGCCGGAGCCTGGTCGTTGGCGATCAGAAGCGGCACGACCGGCGCCTGCCGTTCCGCCGATTGCCTTTCCGATTCCAGGTCGCCGATGCGGGACTTCAGGATCATGTTCTCGCCGACGGCGTCCACCTGCTCGGCCGTCTTGGCGCAGAGCCGCGCATTCAGGCTCTGGTTCTCGTGCCTGAGGACACGCACCTCGCTCTGGTAGCGGCTCTCCCTTTCGTCGGCCTCGATCGCCGCTTCGTTCAGCGCGCCTTCGGCATCGGCCAGGCGGGCTTCCAGCACATCCGTGAGCTTGTGGAGACGCGAGGCTTCGCTCTCGGCGGCAGCCAGCTTGATTCCGGTTTCGGCATGGCCGCCGAGCGCTTCAGCGTGCACTGCCTGCAACTCGTCGTGCTGCCGGCGCATATCGGCGAGTTTCCTGGAAACACTGTCCATCTCGAGCGTCATGCTCGTCAGCCGGCTGCGCAGCACGTCGCTCTCGCGTGTCAGGCGATCGATGAGATTGCCCTTCGCCAGAACCTCCGCCTGGAGCTCGACCTGCCGTGCCTCGCTCGCCGACAGGAGATTGGATGCCTCAGCCAGCCCCAGCTTGGCGGCGTGCAGGTTCTCGCGCAGCTTGCCGGTTGCCTGGACGAACTTCTCCTCGCGTGCCTTTTGTACCTCGGCCTGGGTCACGTGGCGCTCGCACTGCTTCCTCAACCTGTCGACCTCGGCGGCAAGCCTGTGGCATTCACCGGCGAGATTGGCATTTTCGACCTCGAGCCGGTTGGCCCGTTTGATATCGGCATGGCTGGCATCGATGAATTGCCGGCTCATCTCGTTGCCGGCGAAAATTCCAGCGATCTCCTCGCTGATCATGTCAAGGTTCTTTTGCGAAACCGCCCGTGCTTCATTCATGGCGGAGAGCGCGGCGAGACGGCCATGCGTATGCACGGTCAGGCGCTCGCCCGTCGGTTCGGTCTTATCCGGCTGCGGCACCAGTTCGGAATGATCCTCGGCGGCACTGTCGCTCTCGCCCTCCGCGGAGGTTCCCTGAGCGGCTGCAAACCTTGATTCAGCAGGCGTATCTGTGGACTCGTCGAGGCTCTCGGACAAGTCGAGGACAAGACCGTCGAAGACGATTTCCACCTCGTCGCCAGCCTGTTCTTTAGCGCCATTCATGTCCCTGTTCCCTTTGATCGGTTGTTTGAATGTCCCCGAAGGGAGCTTTCATAGCCCAATCAACAGCATAATGAAAATTCCTTTAACGGGTAAGGTAAAGATCGGGCCGAGCCGCTGGCAAGCGAAACTTTGGCGCTACTTCGATTGGCGTATGTCCCTCTGCCCGAATGCCTGCTTCCGATGCACATGGCGGCGTGAAGTCCGATGCCGGCAGCGCCTGGCGGAAACCGCGAAAATCTGGCTCCATCCAGCATCGAAGCCGCCCACCCTGCGGGCCCCGGGAACCGGCGACCGCCCGCACCGTTTGTCAACCATGAACATTCCAGCCCCGCATGCCGTGCGCGGGTCAGGCGAAGGAACGC
>JAJFMR010000090.1 GCA_020696915.1 Rhizobiaceae bacterium
TCGAAATCGCCGCGCGCTCGGCCGCCGGTGACGCAGCGCCGGCCGCCATGATGTTCCTGAAACGCTCGCCGTCGCTCGCGTCGAGACGGAGCTTCGCACGGTACGCGCAGCCATAGCCGTGGCAGATGTCGATCTGCTTCGGCATGGCATAGCCGACTTCCAGCCCGCTGGAGCGATCCGGCACGCTGCTGCAGCCGGCGGCAATCGCCGGGAAGAGCAGCACGCCAAGCAGAATTCCGCATCTCATGACCTCATCCTAAGCCGCGCGCCGCGCATCCCGCAATCGCGGCATTCCGTGCCGGTGCCCTGGACATGCAAATCCGCCGGGCCCGTTGCATTGGCGACACGGGCGGACTATTTCGGCACCATGACGGCGGGCGAGATCCATATCATAGGCGGCGGACTTGCCGGCTCCGAGGCAGCCTGGCAGGCGGCTGCGGCGGGCGTCCCGGTCATTCTTCACGAGATGCGGCCGCAACGCGGCACCGAGGCGCACAAGACCGGCGCGCTTGCCGAACTGGTCTGCTCGAATTCCTTCCGGTCGGACGACGCCGAAGCCAATGCCGTCGGGCTGCTGCACGCCGAGATGCGGCTTGCAGGGTCACTGGTCATGGCCTGCGGCGACGCCCACCAGGTGCCGGCAGGCGGTGCGCTCGCGGTAGATCGCGAGGGCTTTTCCGAGGCGGTGACGGCCAGGCTCGAGGCGCATCCGCTCATCACGATCCGCCGCGAGGAAGTCGCGGGCCTGCCGCCCGCCGACTGGGGCCAGGCGATCATCGCCACGGGTCCGCTGACGGCGCCGGCGCTCGCCGAAGCGATCCGGACCGCGACCGGGGCTGACTCGCTCGCCTTCTTCGACGCGATCGCACCGATCGTGCATGTCGATACGATCGACATGAATGTCTGCTGGTTCCAGTCCCGCTACGACAAGATCGGCCCGGGCGGCACCGGCAAGGACTACATCAACTGCCCGATGGACCGTGCCCGCTACGAAGCGTTCGTCGAAGCGCTCAACCAGGGCGGCAAGACCGAGTTCAAGCAATGGGAGGGGACGCCCTATTTCGACGGCTGCCTGCCGATCGAAATCATGGCGGAGCGCGGCGCCGAGACGCTGCGGCATGGCCCGATGAAGCCGATGGGCCTGACCAATGCCCACGATCCGGCGACCAAACCCTATGCGGTGGTCCAGCTTCGCCAGGACAATGCGCTGGGCACGCTCTACAACATGGTCGGCTTCCAGACCAAGCTGAAGCATGCCGAGCAGGTGCGCATCTTCCGCTCCATTCCCGGTCTCGAGAATGCAGAGTTCGCGCGGCTCGGCGGGCTCCACCGCAACACCTACATCAACTCCCCCGCCCTCCTCGATTCTTCGCTGCAGCTCAAGTCCCGGCCAGGACTGCGCTTCGCCGGCCAGATCACCGGCTGCGAGGGTTACGTGGAATCGGCTGCGATCGGGCTGCTGGCAGGCCGCTTCGCCGCCGCCGAGCGGCAGGCAAGGCCGGTGTCGCTGCCGCCGGCCACCACCGCATTCGGTGCCTTGCTCACGCACATTACCGGGGGCCACATCATCGCCGACGACGAACCCGGCAAACGTTCCTTCCAGCCGATGAACGTCAATTTCGGCCTGTTCCCGCCCGTCGAGATGCCGAAGGCCGACGGCAGGCGTCTGCGCGGCAAGGAAAAGACGCTGGCCAGGAAGCGGGCCATCACGTCGCGGGCGCTGGCGGACTGCCGGGACTGGCTGGGACTGCAGCGCAAGGCGCAAGCGGCTTAGCGACCTTGGATTCAGACTCCCGCAGCCGACGGGACCGGTTCAATCCGATCGCTCCGGGCTCTATGCTCGCTTGGGACCGCACCGCACGGAGTGCAAGGAATGGAGATCGAGCATCGCGCCCATCGGGCCGCCAGCCTGAGGATCAATTACCTGGCGGCGGGCAAAGGCTTCCCGCTGCTCCTGCTGCACGGCTGGCCGCAAACATCTCATGCATGGCGAAAGGTACTTCCGCTTCTCGCCGCCGATTTCCGCGTTTATGCACCTGACATGCCAGGCTTCGGCGCGTCGTCGAAGCCGGATCGGGGTTTCGACAAGAAGCAGGTGGCGGGTGACTTCGCAGATTTCATGGAGACACTCGGCCACCGGCAGTTCCTGGTAGCCGGCCACGACATGGGCGGCCAGGTCGCCTATCCGCTGGCCGCCATGAACCGGGAAAGAGTTAAGGCGCTGGCCTTCATCGAAAGCGGCCTGCCCGGCTTTGGCCAGGAACGCGCAATGGACGTCGGTAGCGGCGGCAGCTGGCATTTCGGCTTCAACATGGCCGGTGACATAGCGGAAGCCCTGGTCAAGGATCGCGAGGCGATCTTCATCGGATATCTCATCCGCCGCGACAAGGTGGGCATCATGCACGCCGACGCCGTCACAGACGCGGATATCGAGGTCTACGCTGCTGCCATGCGGCAGCCCGGGGCGGCCCGCTGCATGTTCGGCTATTACCGCGAACTGTTTTCCGACGCCGCTGACAACGGGGAATTCGGGAGGCACAGGCTTGCCATGCCCGTGCTGGCGGTCTCGGCCGAGCAGGGTTATCCCGGCGGCGCCGAACGCACCATGCGGCAGGTTGCCGACGGCGTGGAGGCCGCCATCGTGGCCGACTGCGGCCACTACGTCCCCGAGGAACAACCCGTTGTCCTGGCCGGCCTCTTGCGAGACTTTTTCAGGCGCGCAATGACGCGGGAGGGCAGCATGGAAGGCGATCAGGACAGCATCGCCTGAAGACTCAGTCCGGCTGCGGTGCGAGCTGTGCGCCGCCACAAACATGAAGGACGTCGCCGGTGATGAACGAGGCCCGGTCCGAGGCAAGGAAAGCGATGGCGCCGGCCACGTCTTCGGGCGTCGCCAGCCGTGCAAGGGGCGTCAAGCTCACGAACGCCTCCGGAAGGTTCGGGTTCTTCTCGACGCTTCGCTTGGTGAAAGGCGAAGTCAGGAAGCTCGGGGCTACGGCATTGACACGAATCCGGTCCTTGCCGAGCTGGACGGCCAGCGCCCGGGTGAGGCCGATCAGCCCTGCCTTGCTCGAGGTGTAGCCGACGCCAGTCCCGCTAAGATAGACGCGCGAGGCGACGTTGACGATGCTGCCGCCGCCCGCAGCTCGCATCAGCGGCAGCGCCGCCTGACAGACGAGCATCGGCACGGTCAGGTTGAGCAACAGGACCGATTCCCAGTCTGCGATCGCGACCTGGCCGATCGTCGAGGCACCGGTCACGCCGGCGTTGTTGACCAGGCAATCGAGCCGACCGAACCTGCCAGCGATCCGTTCGAGCATGGGGCCCGGGACGGCGACGTCCGAGAGATCTACCGGCTCGACGATCACCTCGACGCCGAACTCATGTGCAATCTCGCTGGCGAGCGCCTGAGCTGGCCCGGCCGCGATGTCGGCAAGCGCCAGTGAAAAGCCGTCCGCGGCCAGCATGCGCGCCGTCGCCGCGCCGATCGCCCCGGCACCGCCGGTGATCAACGCCGTCTTCATAGCCGCTCCATGACAATACCCGGCTGCCGAAACCTTGTCGGAGGGTGCCGCACGCCGGCCGGGTCGGCATCGTACGGGCGCGCCATCGCCGGCCTGTCTATTGCTGCCATGGCATCATGCGCCGCTGGAGCCATTGGAGAAGATAGGTCAGCAGCACGCCCAGCATCATGACGACGATCAGCCCCGCATACATCTTCTCCGGGTTTAGAACCTCCCAATAGTAAAAGGTGATGAAGCCGACCCCCTGCTTGGCACGCAGGAACTCGACGGAGATGATGACTATCATCGCCGTCCCGAGCGCAATGCGAAGGCCGGCAAAGATCACCGGCAGCGCCCCGGGGATGATGACGTGGCGCATCATCTGCCAGCCGTTGGCCCCGTAGTTTCTGCCGGCCATCAAGTAGACGCGGTCGATGCCCCGCACACCCGCCATGGTGTTGATGGTCATGAGGATGAAGACCGCGAGCGCGACGACGAGGATTTTCGGCCCCTCGCCGAACGGGTCGGCGAAGATCAGCATGAGTATCGGAAAAATGGCTATCTTGGGCAGCACGTAGATCGCCGACAGCGTCGTGTCGAGCATCAGCCTGACGGTCTGGTTGATGCCCATCACGACGCCGAGCAGGATTCCTGGCACGGCTCCGAGCACGAAGCCGATGAAGACACGGCTGACCGTGGCGAGCACGTGGCTCTCCGACAGCAGGGTCCATACCCCTGCCAGTCCGCCTTCCGAAAAATACCGGGGGATCAGCCAGGGGCGTCCGATCAGGCTTGTCTCCGAAAACCGGTCGTAGCGCACAATCATGTCCCAAAGCCCGGCAGCAATCCGGCTCGGCTGGGGAAACCAGGTCGGGTTGATGAGACCGGAATCGCCGGCAACCTGCCACATCAGCAGGACCAGAGCCGGAAAGCCGAGGGCCAGGGAACGCTCGTAGACCGGGCGGGCGCGAAGCGGAACCATGCGGCCTATCCGCTCGCAGACCAGGACGAGCACCACGAAGCTCACCATTATCGCCAGCCAGGCCAAGGGCTGCCAGATGCCGGCCAGCATGAGCAGCCCGTTGAAGGCGGCGGCGCCGGCTGCCAGAAGGAGGATGGCCAGGCTGTCGGCGGCCATGGCGCCATCTGGAGACGGGGTTTCGTGCACGGGTCCGGTGAGTTCGCTCATTGCTGCTGCTCCATGGCCCGCTTCACCTCCCGGCTCAGCTTCTCCCAGATCAGGGCTCGGTACTCGGCGAAACGCGGCGTATTCAAGGCGTCGGCCGTGCGCGGCCGCGGCAGGTCGATCTCGAATGTCGCGAGATGCCGGCCCGGCTGAGCACTCATCAGGATCACCCGATCGCCGAGCAGCACCGCCTCATCGAGGCTGTGCGTGATGTATACGACGGTCTTGCGCGTTTCCTCCCAGATGCGCAGCAGTTCCTCCTGCAGCACCACGCGGGTCTGTGCATCGAGCGCACCGAGCGGTTCGTCCATCAAAAGCACCTCGGGATCGTTGGCGAGCGCGCGGATGATGCTCACCCGCTGCTTCATGCCGCCGGAGATCTGGTGCGGATAGTATTGGGCGAACTTGCCGAGCCCGACGCGATCGAGCCAGTACCTGGCCCTGCCCAGCCGCTCGGCCTTACCGACCCCCCGCATCTGCAGCCCGAAGGCGACATTGTCGATGACAGTCTTCCAGGGGAATATTGCATACTCCTGGAAGACGACGCTGTTCAGGGGCTTGCCGGGCTCGACACCCGGCGCGATCTCGATCGTGCCCGCGGAGATGGCGTCGAGACCGGCGATCATGCGCAGGAAGGTCGATTTCCCGCAGCCGGACGGGCCGACGACGCACACGAACTCGCCATCCGCAACGTCGAGGCTGAAATCCTCGAGCGCGACCATTGAGCCGTCGACCGTCGGATAGACCTTGGAAACCCTGCGGGCGGCAATCTTCGGTCGGCTGCCGTTCTGGCCTGCGGCCATCCTCTTGCTCCGGAAGGGCGCGCGCGGCGCAAGCCAGCCGCCCCGGGCGGCTACTGCCGCCCCAGCGTCTCGATCGCTTTCGCGGCGAAAGTCCCGTCGATCGCCTTGGCGAGTTCGAGCGGCTGGTCATATTCGGTGCGGCCGTTCTCCCGGTGCACGCGCTCGATGTCGGCCAGTCCCTCCAGCGGAATCTCGATGTTGGGATCGTAGGTGACCGGAGCTCCCTTGCGGATCGCCTCTTCCGTCGAAGCCGTATGCTTCAGATAGGCGGCGATGTTTTCAGCCGACAGATAGTCATCTCCCTGCATCATGCGTGCTGCTTCGGCCAGCGCCAGAACGAACCGCTCCGCCACCTCCGGCCGTTCCTCGATGAGCTTGCCGGATGCGACGAAAGCCACCGTCATCAGGCCGGGCGTGAAATCCTGCCCCAGCATCACGCCGGTGCCGGCATTCAGTATCTGGTCGGAAAACGGCGAGCTGAGCAGGGCCGCGTCGATCGACTTGCCATCGATGGCTGCCGGCATGTCGGCATTGCCGATGTTGATGAGCTCGACGTCGCGAATCGTCAGTTTTGCCGGTTCCAGAGCTTTGGAGACGAAATACTCGCCGCCGCTGCCCGGCCCGCCGGCCGCGCCGATCCGCTTGCCCTTGAGATCGGCGATGGACTTGATGGCGCCGCTATCGGCAAGATCCTTGCGCACGAGGAGCTTGGTCGGTCCATTGGTCATCGGATCGAGCGCGCCCGGTGCGATGATTCGCACGTCAAGGCCGCGATTCCAGGCAGCCCACAACGACGCGACGATGGAAATGCCGCCGACGTCGACGGTGCCCTGATCGAGGAACGCGATGGCCTCGGTGCCGGATTTGACCCGCTCAAGCTCGACGTTGAGGCCGTACTTGGAAAAGATGCCGCGGCCCTCCGCCACGTAGGCGGTCGCGAACTTCATGATCGGAACATAGGCCATCCTGACGTCCTGCGGCGGGTCGAGCGGCGCCACTTCGGCAGCCTTGGCGGGACTTGCCGCAACGAGCGCTATCATGCCGAGCGCGGCGAATGCCTGCGTCCAGAGCCGGGCCGAACAGTTTCTCATGGTGTCACTCCCTTGTTCCGATCCTCAACGGGCACCTCCCGGCACGCGTCGCAACTTCGCTGACTCACGCCCGGACTGTTGCATCATCGGAGCAGCCCGCCAACCCTTTTGCGTCCAGCTCTCCAGCCGGTTTCTCGGCCGCCAGGGGATTCAGGAAGACGCCCTGCCGGGCGAGGCGGGACCGGAGTTCAGCAATCGGCACCGCCGCCGGCTCTATGCCGTGGTCGGCGGCGAGCGCCGCAGCGGCGCCTGCCGCCTGGCCGGTCAGCCAGCATTGGGGAATCTCGCGCATGAAGGAATGGCTTCCGGCATCGCAGGACAGGTGTCGCCCCGGCGCCAGAAGTCCGCCCGTGCGACCTGGAACCAGTGCACCGTAGGGAATCGACACGTTGGCGAATTTCGGCGACAGCGAAGGCGACACCCCAATCTCGTCCGGCGCCACCCGTCCATCCCACATGTCCCGTGTGAGCCGGGCGGTGCCGATCAGCCTGCGGCCGTGACGCACACCGAGTTGCGGGGCAGAAACCATCAGGTGGGCTCCTGAGAAACCCGGCGCATGGCGGCGATAAAAGGCGAGGTGCTCCAGCATCAGCTGGTGGCTGCGGATTTCGACCTCCGACAAGTCCTCGACGTCCAATGCCGAATATCCGGCGAGCCGCGGCCCCATGAACAGGGCGACATCGTTTCGCCATGACACGACCGGCCGCTCGAAAAAGCGCAGAGCTTCGCGACCGCGAGCCATGAACTCCCCGTACTCGTCCGGCATTTCCGCGCGGAACCGCAGGAATGCATCCATGTCCACTCCTGCAAACATCCATGCAGTGTTCATGCAGCCATGGATGTCGCGCGCATCGACTTCCGTCTCGAAGTCCGATCCGGCGCCGGCAAGGATATCGCCGTCACCGCTGGCATCGATTGTCACCTTTGCCAGCACCGCGCGGCGCCCCTGCTTGCTCTCGAAGATGCATCCGGTGACCCTGTCTCCCTCGACAAGCGGCCTGGCGCCCCAGGCGTGGAAGATGGGATGCACGCCGGCTTCCAGCACCATGGCCAGCGATTCCGCCTTCAGCCACTCGGGATCAAGGGTCGGCGAGTAGGTCACCGTATCGTGGTAGGCGGCCGTGCGCAGCGCCCAGTAAGCGACCCTGTTCGGATCACGGGAGCCCCACTCGTGCCTGCCTGGCCCGGCAATCATTTCGGGCTTCAGCCGCGACAGCAGTTCCTCGGCAAAGCCGCGGATCACGTGATTTCCCTGCCAGTCCGTCATCCGGTCGATCCAGATGACGAGGCCACCGGTGGAAAGGCCGCCGAGATGATTGTAGCGCTCGATCAGCACCACGTCGGCGCCGGCCCGCGCCGCGGAAATCGCGGCCGCCGTGCCGGCGGGCCCGCCGCCGACCACCAGAACGTCGCACTCCGTGTGCACGGGCAGCGACCTGGCGGGCTCCTGGATAAAACGTCCCGAGGGTTTTCGCCTGTTCCGCTTCGTCGTCTCGAACGTTTCGGACTGGAAGAACAGCCTGCCGCCCTCGTTCGAAGATCCCATGATATTCCTTTCATGCAGCAGCGTAGCCTGCTGGCCCGTTGACTTATTCCATTAACCCGGGAAATTCCCTCGGCAATCGAAGAATCGAGTTCTCGACCTCTCGCGGGGACCTGCTTCTTCACTCGAAGCGGCGAAAGGGATGGACTGGTCATGTTTGGTCCCGACGGCGACGGAGTGCTTGCGCTGTGGAATGGCGTCGATCCCTTACGGCAGGAGGAGTACGAGCTGTGGCACACGCGCGAGCACGTGCCCGAGCGCCTGTCGGTCCCAGGAATGCTCTGGGCGCGCCGTTACGTGCGCAGCGATGGCGACTTGCCTCATTTCCTGACGATCTACGCCATGCGCGACACCGGCGTGCTCCGCAGTCCGGACTATGTGAAGCTGCTCGACGAGCCAACGCCATGGTCACGCAGCATGCGCCCCTCCTTTCGCGGCTTCATGCGGCTCTGCTGCCGCCGCGAGTGGTCGATGGGTGGCGGGATCGGTGGCTGCCTCGGCGCGCTGATGCTTCCCGCGGGCCCGCTGCTGCAATCGGATACCCTGCACGACATGCTTGCGGGGCTGCTGGCCGGACCTTGCCTCGTGACGGCGCATTTGCTGATTCGTGACGAGAGCGTACCGGACGTGCCGTTCAAGATAGGTGGAGAAGCGCCGGATGCTGTCCCCGGCGGCGTCATCCTCCTCGAAAGCCATGACGATGCGTTGCTCGCCGCCGTCGCTCCCGAACTTGGCGAAGGCCTTGCTGCGCTCGGCGTCGGCGAGGCTGCCGCCGGCTTCACCCGTTACCGGCTGTCCTACGCGCTCGACCGCGACAGACGCGACGGCGTTGTCGCAATCGTGGGCCCGACATTGCTGCCCTGAGCCATGGAAGGGGCTCAGGAAGCGCCGCCGTTCCACCCACGAAAGGCATGGCGGAACAGCAGCCAGCGTTTCCTGACTTCGGAGATGTCGAGCACGGCCGAGATTGCCGGCTGCTCGTTGCCCTCGATGCGGTCGAGATAGGCCCTGGTCAGCGCAACCGGGAGAAAGGCCGGGCGCAACGACGCCGGGAGCTGTCTTGCTCCGCCTTCGAACGCGGCGAGATGCTCCCGGGCCAAAGCCAGCATGGCAGCGACCGCGCGGCCCGACGCTGGCTCATTTCCCGAGCCCACGAACTCCGCCGGCGAGGTGCCCGCGGCGGCCAACAGGTCCCTCGGAACGAAACACTGGCCGCGTGCCCGATGCAGCGGCAGCAACCGGACGAGCCCGGTGATCGCCTGCGCGCATCCGGCATGGCCGGCGAGCCCTGCATTTTGCGGCGCG
>JAJFMR010000091.1 GCA_020696915.1 Rhizobiaceae bacterium
GAGACACTGCCGGCGGCCGGCTGCGGCGGTTCGAACCAGACCTTCCTCGATTGCTGGTCGCGGTAGAGCATTCCCTGCCGGTGGTGGTCGAGGACGCGCCACAGCACGTATTCCACCATGCGCTGCGTCAGATTTGCGGCAACGACTCGCACGATCGGCACGTCGGGCACGTGTGGGTCCAGCAGTATATGATCGACGCCGGCTCCGACCGAGAAGATCGCCTTCAGGTTGGGCAGTTCCGCCAAAAGCTTCGGCCGCTGCTTCCAGACCACGGCGTAGTCGATCGAAGGATCCCGCGGGCCGTCGGGTTCCAGAACGACCTCGCGCCGCTCGGACAGGAGTTCACGCCAGCGGTCGGGGCTGAAGCCCGTCATGGACAGGAGAATCTTGCCCTTTCTCTGCGCCATTCTTTCCTCAATCAAACCATTCGGTCCTAATTTCCAACCGCTATTCGGATAAAGCCGATGCGAAAACAAGAATGAGCAAGCAGGCGGCAGCTGCTACTCGCTGACCACTCCTGCAGCGGCCGTTTCGATCTGGAATGCGGCCGAGATGAGCGCTCTGGTGTAGTCCGACTGCGGCCGCGTGAAGATCTGCTCGGAAGGGCCGTACTCGACGATCTTGCCGTTGCGCATGACGATGACCTCGTTGGCCAGCGCCCGGATGACCTTGAGGTCATGGCTGATGAACAGATAGGCAAGGTCGTACCTGGCCTGCAGGTCACGCAGGAGGTCGACGACCTGCGCCTGCACGCTCATGTCGAGCGCCGAGGTGGGCTCGTCGAGCATCACGAAACGGGGTTTCAGCACCATGGCGCGGGCAATGGCAATGCGCTGCCGCTGGCCCCCCGAGAATTCGTGCGGATACCGGAACCGCGTGGCGGGATCGAGCCCGACTTCCTTCAGCGCCTCGACGACCCTTGCGTCGCGCTCCGCCGGCTGAAGCGAAGGCTCGTGGATCGCCAGGCCCTCTTCGACGATTTCCGAGACCGACATGCGTGGGCTGAGCGAGCCGAAAGGGTCCTGGAAGACGATCTGGATCTCCCGCCGCAACGGCCGCATCGCATTGAAGGAGAGGTCGTTTATCGCGCGTCCGTTGAAATCGATGCTGCCGCGGGATGCGATCATCCGGGTGAGCGCCAGGCCGAGCGTCGTCTTGCCCGAGCCCGATTCGCCGACCACGCCGAGCGTCTGGCCGGCCCGCACCGTCACGTCGATGCCGTCGACGGCCTTCACGTGATCGACGATTTTTCGGAAGAACCCCTGCCGGATGGGAAACCAGACTCGCATGTCGCTGCCGGAAAGCACGACCTTCGCGGACCGATCCGCCTTCGGCGGCTTTCCCTTGGGTTCGGCGGCAAGCAGATGGCGCGTATAGGCGTGCTGGGGGTTGGCGAAGATCTGCTGCGTAGGGCCCTCTTCGACGATCTTTCCGGACGTCATGACGCAGACGCGGTCGGCTATCTTGCGCACGATGCCGAGATCATGAGTGATGAAGAGCATCGACATGCCCTTCTTCTCCTTCAGCCCGGCGAGGAGTTCGAGAATCTGGGCCTGAACGGTCACGTCGAGCGCGGTCGTCGGCTCGTCGGCGATCAGGAGTTCCGGCTCGTTGGCAAGCGCCATGGCGATCATCACGCGCTGGCGCTGGCCGCCCGACAGTTGATGCGGATAGGCACCGAGACGCTTCTCGGGGTCGCGGATGCCGACCTCCTTAAGAAGCTCCAGCGTGCGGGCCCGGGCGTCGGCGTCCCTCATGCCCTGGTGCAGCGAGAGCACCTCCACGACCTGCTGCTCGATCGTATGCAGGGGATTGAGGGAGGTCATCGGCTCCTGGAAGATCATGGTGATCTTGTTGCCGCGGACCCGGCGCAGTTCCTTTTCGCCGCGCGCCAGGAGATCGTTGCCCTGAAAGAGGATGCGGCCGCTGGGATGGCTGGCAGCAGGGTAGGGCAGGAGTTTGAGCACCGACAGCGCCGAAACCGATTTGCCGGAGCCGGATTCGCCGACCAGGGCGACGGTCTCGCCCTTGGCGATGTCGAACGAGATGCGATCGACGGCCAGAGTCGTCTGGCCGCCCTGCGCGAAGGCGACCGACAGGTCCTGCACGGAGAGCAGCGGGGTCTCGTTCAAACGGCGGCCTCGGCTTCGGCTGGCGGGCACGATGGCGTCTCCCGCATCGCATTTTTCATGTTCCGCTTTCTCCCCGGGGCACATTGGCCTGCAGGTCGCCGGGCCGGATCATGCGAACGTCTTGCGTGGATCGAAGGCGTCCCGCGTCGCTTCCCCCACGAAGATCAGCAGCGACAGCATCAGCGAGATCACCACGAACCCGGAGAGGCCGAGCCAGGGCGCGTTGAGATTGCGCTGTCCCTGCCGCAGGAGTTCGCCGAGCGATGCGGAGCCCGGCGGCAGGCCGAAGCCGAGGAAGTCGAGCGAGGTGAGCGTGGTAATCGAGCCGTTGAGAATGAACGGCAGGAAGGTCAGCGTCGCGACCATGGCGTTGGGGAGCAGGTGACGGAACATGATGGTGCGGTTGGAAACGCCGAGCGCCCGCGCCGCGTTCACATATTCGAAATTGCGGGCCCGCAGGAACTCGGCCCGCACGACGCCGACGAAGGCAGTCCAGGAAAACAGCAGCATGAGGCCGAGCAGGATGAAGAACCCGGGGGGGAGGACGGCGGCGACGATCAGCAGCAGATAGAGAACGGGGATCGACGTCCAGATCTCGATGAACCGCTGGAACAGGAGATCGGTTGTGCCCCCGAAATAGCCCTGCACCGCCCCTGCCGAGACGCCGAGCACGGCCGACCCCAGCGTCAGCACGAGGCCGAACAGCACGGAGATGCGAAAGCCGTAGAGGACACGCGCGAACACGTCGCGCGCCTGGTCGTCCGTGCCGAGCCAGTTCCAGTTGCCGATCGTGCAGTTCGGATCGTCGACGCCGGCCGGGTAACGCTGGCAACGGGTCTCCTCGTCGTACATCCACGACGGCTTTGCTGGCGCCGCCTCGGGGATATCGTTGTTGACGGTGCCGTAGGAATAGCGGACCGGCGGCCACAGCACCCAGCCATTGGCCTCGATTTCCTCCTGGATGAACGGGTCGCGATAGTCGGTCACGGCGAGGAAGCCGCCGAACTTCTCCTCCGGATAGTCGACGACCGCCGGCACCAGAAGCTCGCCTTTGTAGAAAGCGAGGATCGGCCGGTCGTTGGCGATCAGTTCGGCGACTAGCGACAGGCCGAACAGCAGCAGGAAGATCCACAGCGACCAGTAGCCGCGCCGGTTCGACTTGAAATTCCGCCAGCGCCGCTGATTGAGCGGCGAGATTCGGGGCCGGCGTTGGCGCGCCGTTTCCGTCGCCGCTTTCAGGTGAATGTCCGTCACCTACACGTCTCTCCGTTCGAAATCGATCCGCGGATCGATCCAGGTGTAGGTGAGGTCGGAAATCAGGCTGATGAACAGGCCGATCAGCGAGAAGATGTAGAGATTGGCGAACACCACCGGATAATCCCGGTCCAGCACCGAGCGGAAGCCGAGCAGGCCGAGGCCATCCAGTGAGAAGATGTTCTCGATGAGCAGCGATCCGGTGAAGAAGGCCGAGATGAAGGCGCCCGGGAAACCCGCAATGATGATCAGCATGGCGTTCCGGAAGACGTGCCGATAGAGCACCTGCCGCTCGGAAAGCCCCTTGGCGCGGGCGGTCACTACATACTGCTTCCTGATTTCGTCCAGGAACGAGTTCTTGGTGAGCAGCGTGGTCGTCGCGAAGGCCGAGAGGATCATCGCGGTGAGAGGCAGGGCCAGGTGCCAGAAATAATCGAGGATCCTCTCGGGCCAGGAAAGCTGCGCCCAGTTTTCCGAGGTGAGGCCGCGCAGCGGAAACCAGTCGAAGAACGAGCCGCCGGCAAACAGCACCATCAGGAGGATGGCGAACAGGAAACCGGGAATTGCGTAGCCTACGATCACGACGCCGCTGGTCCAGACGTCGAATGCCGAGCCGTCCTGGACGGCCTTGCGGATGCCGAGCGGAATCGAGATGAGATACGACAGAAGCGTGATCCACAATCCGAGCGAGACCGACACGGGCATTTTCTCGAGGATCAGTTCGAGCACCGAGATGTCGCGGAAGTAGCTGTTGCCGAAGTCGAAGCGGAGATAGTCCCAAAGCATCTTGCCGAAGCGTTCGAGCGGCGGCCTGTCGAAGCCGAACTGCTGTTCCAGCCTGGCGATGAACTCGGCGTCCAGGCCCTGCGCGCCGCGGTACTTCGACGAGATCTCCCCTCCTTCGCCAAGCGCGCCGCCGCTTTCCGTGCCGTCGCCGCCGCCGCCGCTAAGGCGGTCGCCGCCGCCCTGTCCGGTCAGCTTGGCAATGACCTGCTCTACCGGGCCGCCCGGCGCGAACTGGATCACCGCGAACGAAATGGCCATGATCCCGAACAGGGTCGGGATCATCAGGAGAATGCGGCGGAGTATGTAGGCGCCCATCAGAGTACCTTGCCGCCGCGCGTTTCCCGGCTCGTCGCGGCCATCCTGCGACTCCTAGATTCAGGATTTGCCAATCACTGCCGCCTTTGCCTCGTCCAGCCACCACATCGTCTCGACCGGAAAGCCGTAATCCGGCTTCGGCTCCTTGAAGCCGAACATGTCCCAGTGAGCAACCCTGTGAGTTGCAGAATACCAGTTTGGAATCCAGTCCCGGCGCGCCCGCAAGGCCCGATCGAGCGCCCGCATCGCCGTGATCAGCCGGTCCCGGTCCGCCGCCTTGCCGACTTCGTCCACCAGGGCGTCGATTGCCGGATCGGCAGTGCCCGTCAGGTTGCGGGAACCGGGCAGCGATGCGGCTCGGGAATGAAAGATGCCTTCGAGCTCGTCGCGCGTCGGCGTCGCCGAAAACGACAAGGCCATCGAGATGAGGTCGAAGTCGAAGTCTGCCTGCCGCGCCTGGTATTGTGCCGAGTCCACCATGCGGATCGAGGCGTCTATGCCGATTGCCCTCATATTCTCGGTCCACGGCGAGAAGACGCGGATGAAGACGTCGTCCGAAACGAGGATCTCCGCCGTCAGCCTGTCGCCGCTCGGGTTGGCGAGGAACGCGCCGGACCTTGTCCAGCCCGCTTCCGAAAGCAGCTTCGAAGCCTCGCCGAGGATCTTACGGTCGCGTCCCGACCCGTCCGTGACCGCTTGCGTGACGGCTTCGCCGAAGGTCTCCGGCGGCAACTTGTCCCGCAGGGGTTCCAGCAGCGCCAGCTCGGCTGGGCCGGGAAGTCCGGCCGCCTTGTAGTCCGAGGTCTCGAAACAGGACTGCGAGCGCTCGTAGGAGCCGTAGAACAGGTTTCGTCGCGTCCACTCGAAATCGAAGCAGAGCCCGATTGCCTGCCTGACGCGTGCATCCCGGAACCGCTCCCGGCGCTGGTTTACCGCCACCGCCTGCATCGACGGCCGCTTTTCGTCCGGAAACTCGCGTTTCACCACCTTGCCCGCGGTGATCGCCGGAAAGTCGTAGCCGGTCGCCCAGGTACGCGAGGTGAATTCCTGCCGGTAGTGGATGTCGCCCTTCTTGAAGGCCTCGAACGCCGCCTGCCGCTCGCGGTAGAACTCGATGCGGATACGGTCGAAATTGTAGAGCCCGCGATTGACCCCCAGATCCCGGGCCCAATAGTCGGGTACACGCTGGTATTCTATGGTCTGCCCCGGCACGACGCGGCCGACGCTGTAGGGCCCGGACCCCAGCGGTGCCTTCATGTCGGAAGCGTCGAACGGGTTCGCCTCGTAGTACGCCCTGGAGAGAACGGGGAACAGCACGACGTCGAGAATCGTGCGGCTCGACTGCCGCCCGGAGAAGACGATGCGCACCGTCCGGGGATCGACGGCAGCCGCATCCACCATGTCGCGGAGCGTCAGCACCAGGCTGGGATGCCCCTTTTCCTTGAAGAGCTTCAGCGTGAAGGCCACGTCGTCCGCCGTCAGCTTCGATCCGTCGTGGAACCGCGCCTCCGGCCGCAGCGCGAAATCGAAACTGTTGCGGTCCCCCCCGATCGTCACGCTTTCGGCGATGAGCCCGTAAACCGCGTCGGGCTCATCGAGCGCCCTCGTCATCAGCGAATCGAAGCAAAGCTCGATGCGCGGCGGCGCATCGCCCTTCGGCACGAACGTGTTCAGCGTATTGAAGGTGAGCGTATTCTGGTTGAAGACCCAGTAAGGCGGCTGGAAGTTGAACGTTCCGGCCTTGGGCGCGTCGGGATTGACGTAATCGAAGTGGCTGAAGCCGGCCTTGTATCTGAGGTCGCCGAATGCCGACAGTCCATGAAGTGCGATGCCGGATGGAGTGCCGGGAAAGACGGGCCCGGAGAGGAACGGTCCGGAGAGCGCCGCACTGCCCAGGGCCAGAAATTCGCGCCGGCGAAGACGCCGCATCAGTTGCCGCCTCCGTACTTGGCTGCCAGCGCGCTTTCCTTTTCCGGATCGATCCACCAGGACTCGATGTCGGCGCCGATATAGGAAGGCTGCTTGTCGGGAATGCCGAATTTGTTCCAGTAAGCCATCCAGACCACCGGCCGGTGCCATTGCGGCACGACGTAGTAGTTCCACAGGAGCACCCGGTCGAGCGCCCGGGTCGCCGCAATCAGGTCCTCCCGGTCGGTCGCGAAGATCAGGCGCTCGATCAGCGCGTCGACCACCGGATCCTTGATTCCCATCAGGTTGCGTGAGCCCGGCGTGTCGGCGGCGGCCGAGCCCCAGAAGTCGCGCTGCTCGTTACCGGGCGAGCTGGACTGCGAGAAGACGGCAGTGACGCTGTCGAAGTCGAAGCTGCGATAGCGGTTGACGTATTGCGATGGATCCACGATGCGCAGCGACGCGTCGATGCCGATCCTGCGCAGGCTCTCCACGAAGGATGTGGAGATGACTTCGTCGGTGGGATTATTGCCCAGGATCTCCATCCTGAACTGCTCGCCCTTGTCGTTGAGCATCTTGCCGCCGCTGATCTTCCAGCCGGCTGCGGCGAAAAGCTCGACCGCTCCCCTCAGATACTGCCGCTCGGCCTGCGGCGAATCGTAAACCGGCAGCTTGAATTCTTTCGTGAAAACCTCCGGCGGCAGCCTGTCCTTGTAGGGGGTCAGAAGCTCGAGCTCCTTGCCGGCCGGCAGTCCCGTGGCCGCGAATTCCTGCCCCTCGAAGTAGCTGTCGGTCCGCGTGTTGAATCCGAAGAACAGCTTGCGGTTCATGCTCTCGAAATCGAACGCCAGCGTCAGCGCCTGCCGCACGCGACGGTCCTGGAACTGCGGCCGTCGCAGGTTTAGGGCGAAGCCTTGCATCGGCTGGCCGGAGGAATCCTCGAACTCCCGCTTGATGACGTCGCCGGCCCGCAGCGCCGGGAAATTGTATTCGGTCGCCCAGCGCCGCGAGCTGTTCTCGGCACGGATGTCCTCGAAGCCGCCTTTGGTGAAGGCCTGCCATTCGGCGTTCTGGTCCTGGATATAGACGTATTTGCGCCGGTCGAAATTGAAGCGGCCGATGTTGACGGGCAGCTCGGCTGCCCAATAATCGTTCACCCGGGCCCAGACGATGTCGGATCCCGGCGTGAAGCTTTCGATCCGGTAAGGTCCGCTGCCCAAGGGGGGCTCGAGCGTCGGCTGCGTTATGTCGCGCTTCTTGCCCCTGGCATCCGTCCCTTCCCACCAGTGCCTGGGCAGCACGACGAGGTCGCCCATGATCAGCGGCAGTTCGCGATTGCCCTTCTGGTCGAAGCGGAATTCGACCTCGCGCTCGGACACCGCGACCGCCTCGGTGACATTGCCGAAATAGCGCGAAAAGTTCGGGCTGTGCTCCTTGAGCACGTTGAAGGACCAGATTACGTCGTCGACGGTTATCGGCTTTCCGTCGTGCCACCTGGCGCGCGGATCGATCCGGTAGGTGGCCGAGGAAAAATCGTCGGGATGCCTGAAGGCTTCAGCAATCAGCGGATGGCTGGTGCTGCCCTCGTCGGTCGCCTTGGCCATCAGCATGTCGTAGAGCAGACCGCCCTGGTAGCTCAGGCCCGCAGCGGCGGCGCCACGCACGATGAACGGATTGAAGCTGTCGAACGCGCCGCTGGCCGTGCCGTAAAGCGTCCCGCCTTTGGGGGCATTCGGGTTGACGTAGTCGTAGCGCTTGAAGTCGCTGCCGTATTTGGACGTGCCGATGAGCGATGCCGTGGTTCTCCATTCGTCGGCTGAAGAGAGACCCAGGCCGATGGCGAGCGCCGCAGCCGCAAGACCGGCCCTCCCGAGAAGAAAACTGCTCGCCCCTGTTCGCATGGTTCCTCACTATTCGGCTCCACCGCATATCTGGATCAATATGCCGATGCGGAAAGCCGCCGGCCCGAAGTTCAGCGGAAAATCACCCGATACGTAACAAAAAAGCCGGGCGGGAACCCGGCTTTTTCATGACGCGGCGGATTACAATTTCGTCATTGGGCCGGCGCCGGTGCGGCTGGCGGTACATTCTCCGCCGGCGCCGTTTCTGCGGGCGCCGGCGCAGGCGCTGTGGGCGCAGCATCTTCGGCCGGAACAGGTTCTGCGGGTGCCGTTTCTGAAGGCGCCGGCTCCAGGGGCGCAGCATCTTCGGCTGGGGCAGGCGCGTCGGCCGGAGCGCCTCCGTCGGCAGGGGCAGCCCCTTCCGCGGGCGCTGCTCCCTCCGCCGGCGCTGCTCCGTCCGCCGGTGCCGATACGTTCTCGGCGGGGGCGGCGGCTTCGGGCAGCGGCGCCGGGCTATCGGCAAGCGTGCGCAGGTAGGCAATCAGGTTGGCCCGCTCGTCCGGCTTCTTAAGGCCGGCGAATGCCATCGCAGTGCCCTTGACAACGGCCTTGGGCGCGGTGAGGAAGCTGCTCAGGTGATCGTAGTCCCACACAGTGCCGCCTTCGGCGAACGCTTTCATCCCCGTCGAATAGGCAAAGCCCTCATGCGAGGCGACCGGGCGATTGACGATGCCCCACAGATTGGGGCCGACCTTGTTGGCTCCGCCGTTCTCCACCGTGTGGCAGGCTGCGCATTTCTTGAAAACCGCCTCTCCTGCGCCCGGATCGGCCGCGGCAAGGAGAACCGCGATCGGCTCCTCTGCATCGGCCTCTTCGCCCGCCGGCGTCTCCGTTTCGGCTGCCTCGATCGCGAATCCCGGCCGCTCGGGAACGGGGGCGGCGAAGATCGCATCGGCAACGATGCCGACCGACATGATCACGAAGAGAGTTCCAAGGAGGGCGGCGAGCAGCTTGTTGAGTTCGAAAGAATCCATTCGCCCCAGTATCCTTGTCGTCGGGGTGCAAAAAGCGTCTTGCGGCGTGATGTCGTCGCCGGCGAACCCGGCGAAATCCGGCGGAAACTAGGTCTTTTGCTTGGCCCTTGCAACTCTTATAAGGGCCGTTCCCGTGAGACGTTTTGACA
>JAJFMR010000092.1 GCA_020696915.1 Rhizobiaceae bacterium
ATTTCCCCGGGGCTGGCGGTGCTGGCATTCCTGATGATTACAGTGTCGCCGTCGAAAATGCCGGCCTCGATCATCGAATCGCCCTTGACCTCCAGCGCGTAGTGCTCGCCGCCGGAGATCATTTCGGGGGGCACCATGATTGCGTGGGTCTTGTGCTGGATTGCGTCGATCGGGACGCCCGCGGCAATCCGTCCCATGACCGGCAAAGACACGGCCGCGCCGGGATCGTCGTCATTTCCGGGACGCGCCCGCGGCGCCGGCCCGGAACGGCGGCCCAGGCTTCCCTCGATGACGCTCGGCGAAAACTTCCTGGCTGCGTTGAGCCCCGGTGCGATGGAGTCGGGCAGCCGCAGAACCTCCAGCGCGCGCGCCCGATTGGGCAGCCGACGGATGAACCCTCGTTCCTCGAGCGCGGTGATCAACCTGTGGATGCCCGATTTGGAGGCCAGGTCCAGCGCATCCTTCATCTCATCGAAAGACGGAGGGATGCCCGTCTCCTTCAATCGCTGGTGAATGAACATGAGAAGCTCATGTTGCTTGCGCGTCAGCATCGGCGGCTCCCAGCGGAATCAAAAGCCAAACAAAACCAGAACAAACACTATCTGTTCCAGTTGTGTTCCGCAACTGTTTAAATTTTAGTGAAGCTGTTGACGATTCGTTCAGCGTAGCAGCAGGACGTCGCAACGGTCGCCGGGCCTGGCTTCGGGCGCGAACGGCTTGCGTACGATCAACCCGCCGGCGTCAGCAAGAAGTTTCAGCATGGACGAATCCTGGATGGGGAAAGGCGTAGCGAGCAGGCCTCCGGACTGCGGCTCGAGGCGCGCGCGCACGTAATCTTCCCGGACGTCATTGGCCGGCAGGGCGGCGGCGAGGACCGCCTCGACCCGACGCGGCACATGGATGCGGCCGCCCAGCCGGGCCAACAGGGGTTGCAGGAAGAGGGTTGCGCACACCAGGCTGGCCACCGGGTTGCCGGGCAGTCCGATGCAGCGGGTCTTGCCGAGCCGACCAAACATCAGCGGCTTCCCGGGCCGCATGGCGATCCTCCAGAAGTCGAGGCGCATGCCGAGCCCTTCGAGGACCTCGTTGACCAGGTCGTGATCGCCGACGGAGGCCCCGCCCAGCGTGACGATCACGTCGGCTTTGGCCTGCAGCGCGCGTTCCACCAGGGTGGAAATCGCATCTGTCCGATCCGCGGCTATTCCGAGGTCGAGGGCGCGGCCGCCCGCTGCTTCGACGATTGCCGCAACCCCAAAGGGATTTGAAGCGATGATCTGGTCTGGCCCGGCTTCACTGCCCGGCGGCAGCAGTTCGTCACCAGTCGCGATGATGGCGACGATCGGTTTCCTGAGGACGGCAAGGCGGGGGTGATTTGCCGCGGCTGCAAGGGCCAGGGCGGCGGGATCCATCACGCGGCCTCTCTCGAGGAGAATGTCGCCTTGCGAAAAATCCAGTCCTGGACGGCGAATATGGGCGCCCTTCACGACCGGTTCGCGCACCTCGACGACGTCGCCGCCAACCACCTTCACGTTTTCCTGGATGGCGATTGTGTCGGCGCTCTCCGGAACCGGGGCTCCCGTGAAGATCCGTACCGCACAGGCTGGACCCACGACGCCCGCAAAGCGCCGGCCTGCCGCCGCAACGCCAATCACCGTCAGCCGTGCAGGCAGGCTGACGATGTCGGCGGCGCGCACCGCATAGCCGTCCATCGCCGAGGCGGGGAAGGGCGGCTGCGTCCGCAGCGCCGCCAGGGGAACGGCGAGAACGCGGCCCGATGCGGCTGACAGCGGCACCGTTTCCGTGTCCACCGGACCGGCGTCGGCCAGCAGGCGCTCGAGGGCATCCGCGACCGGCAGCAGCGCCATGTGCTACGGCCTGGCGCGGTAGTCGCCGGACTTGCCTCCGGTCTTCTCGACCAGACGGATGTCCGATATCACCATGCCGCGATCGACGGCCTTGGCCATGTCGTAGACGGTCAGGCAAGCGACGGACGCGGCCGTCAGCGCTTCCATTTCGACCCCCGTCTTGCCGGTGACCCGCGCCATGGCAGTGACGCGCAATCCCGGCAGCGACAGATCGGGCTCAATATCGACGGAAATCTTGGTCAGGAGCAGCGGGTGGCAAAGCGGAATGAGCTCATGCGTCCGCTTCGCCGCCAGTATGCCGGCGATGCGCGCAACGCCAAGCACGTCGCCCTTCCTGGCATTGCCCGAAAGGATGAGAGCAAGGGTATCAGCCTGCATCACGACGGCGCCTTGGGCCACCGCCGTCCTTTCGGTCTCGGCCTTGCCCCCGACATCGACCATGGTGGCCTCGCCGCTCCTCCCAAGATGGGTCAAGGTCGCCATGTCAGGCCTCTTCGGAAATCGGGGCGCGCTTAAGGAGCGCGGCCGTCGCGGCGGCAACATCCGCCTGCCGCATGAGGCTCTCGCCGACCAGGAAAGCAGATATACCGGCGCGCTCCAGTCGCGCACAGTCGCCGTTCGAGAAGATGCCGCTTTCGCCGACGAGCAGCCGGTCCGGCGGCGCCAGAACGGCCAGACGCTCCGAAGTCTCGAGCGTCACCTCGAAGGTCCGCAAATCACGATTGTTTATGCCGAGCAGCCGCGACGAGAGTTTCAAAGCGCGTTCCATCTCCGTCTCGTCGTGAACCTCGACCAGTACGTCCATACCGAGTTCGAAGGCGGTCTCTTCCAGCGCGCGGGCCGCGCCATCGTCGACGCTGGCCATGATTACCAAGATCGCATCGGCGCCGAAGGCGCGTGCCTCGTAGACCTGGTAGGGTTCGAAAAGAAAGTCCTTGCGCAGCACCGGCAGGCCGCTCGCCGCGCGTGCCGCGCCAAGGTACTCGGGTGCGCCCTGGAAGGACGGCGCGTCGGTCAGCACCGACAGGCAGGCGGCGCCGCCCGTCTCGTAAGCCCTGGCAAGCGCCGGCGGGTCGAAATCAGGGCGGATCAGGCCGCGTGACGGGCTGGCTTTCTTGATCTCCGCAATCAGCGCGAACTCGCTGCTTTCGACCCGCTTCTCCAGCGCGGCGAGAAAGCCGCGCGGTCGATCGGCCGCGCCGGCTCTGATCTTCATCTCGGCCGGCGGCACGCGGCGCTTGGCGGCGCTGATTTCTTCGCGCTTGTAGGCCTCGATCTTCTTCAGAATGTCGGCCACGGCATCACTCGTTCGAAATAGCAATCAGCCGCTCGAGAGTCCGGGCTGCGGCGCCGCCGTCGATCGCAAGCGCCGCCGCACGGACGCCGTCGGCGAGCCCGGCTGCCTTTCCGGAGACGACCAGGCCGGCGCCGGCGTTCATGAGAACCGTGTCGCGGTAGGCGCCCTCGGCCCCGCCGAGCAGAGCCCGCAAGGCTGCGGCGTTGAATTGCGCGTCGCCGCCCCGCAGGTCCTCTTTCCGGTGTCGGCCGAGTCCGACCGTCTCGGGCGTCAGCGAGAAGGTGCGGATCTTTCCATCTGCAAGCTCCGCAACCTGCGTCTCGCCGGTGGTGGTGATTTCATCGTAGCCGTCGCCATGCGCCACCCACGCATGCTCGGTGCCGAGCGTCTTCAACGTTTCGGCCACCGGCTCGATCCATTCCGCCGAAAACACGCCCACCATCTGGCGCTTTACGCCGGCCGGGTTCGACAGCGGGCCGAGCAGGTTGAAAATGGTCCTTGTGCCAAGCTCCAGCCGGGTTGGCCCGACATGGCGCATCGCCGGATGGTGGGCTGGCGCGAACATGAAACCGATTCCGGCCTCGGCGATGCAGCGGCCAATCGCTTCCGGCTGCAGATCGAGCCTGACGCCGAGCGCCGCAAGCACGTCGGCGGCACCGGTTTGCGAAGACAGTCCGCGATTGCCGTGCTTGGCAACGGGCACGCCGGCCCCGGCGACAACAAAAGCCGAGGCCGTCGAGATGTTCAGGCTGTGGGAACCATCGCCGCCGGTTCCCACGATATCGACGGCGCCTGGCGGCGAGGGGACCTGCAACATCTTGGCCCGCATGGTGGCAACGGCGCCGGCGATTTCCGGAACAGTCTCACCGCGCACTCTCAGCGCCATCAGAAAACCGCCGATCTGCCCGGGCGTGGCTTCCCCGGACATAAGGATGTCGAATGCGTCGCGAGCCTCGTCGAAAGACAGCGGCGTGCCCGCCGCCACCTTCGCTATGTACGATTTCAGCGTGCTCATCTGCCGCTAGAAGGCCAGGGCCTGGTCGATCGCCGCGCGATTGACCAGGACTTCGTATTCACCGTGCAGCCGGGAGACCAACTGGTCGAGCAGATCGTCCGCCAAGCCCGACGCGAAGGCCCGCCGTTGTTCTTCCGGAACGGCTTCGGCTCCTGCACCGGCAGGCTCGAACACCTCCGTCACCTTGAAAACGAGGTGGGCGTCGCCGCTGGGACTGGCGATGATCCCGGTGCCGCCTTCGGGGCGGGCAAAGATCGCAGCGACGCCTTCCTGGCCGAAATCGCCGTCATTGGAGTCGCGCTTCAATCCACGCTTGGTCTGCTTTTCGAGCTTGAGCTCGGCGGCCAAAGTCTCCATCGGCGTACCGTCCTTAAGCCGTTTCTCCAGGTCGGCGGCTTTCGCGGCGAGGCGTTTGACGGTCTCCGCCGCCTTCCAGTCGGCCACGACTTTCTGGCTCACCTCTTCGAAGGCCCGCTCACGGGCCGGAGTGATCTGCTCGACCTCGTAAAAGACGAAACCGCTGCCGCCGACATCTATGGCGGCATTCTCGATGCCCGCCTCCGTTTCGAAGGCGGCGTTCAGCAATTCCGGCGACTGCGGAATGTCGGTGACGACCGATCCGTCCGGCTTCAACCCATTGCGGTTCACTTCCACCGTCACGACGTCGAGATTGAGCTTGGCTGCCGCCTCGCGCAGAGTCTCGCCAGCGGCGCGACTGTCCTCATAGCTGTCATGGACGTCGAGCAGCACGCGGCTGGCTTCGGCAAGCGCCAGGTCGCGACGAATCTCCGGCGCCACTTCGGCCAGCGGCCGCACGACTTCCGGCTTGATCTCGGTCACCCGCAGCAGCACCGGCCCGAAGGCGCCATCGACGACGCCGCTGACTTCGCCCTCCGGCAGCTTGAACGCCGCTTCCGCGACCGCAGGGTCGGGTACCCGTTGCCGGGTGAACGTGCCAAGCAGCGTATCGGCCTGGGTCTTGCCTTCGGAGGCGACGACACTGTCGAAGGTGGCGCCGCCGCGGATCGAAGCGAGCGCCTTCTCGGCGGCTTCCTTCGACTTGAACACGATCTGCTCGATGGTCCGTTGTTCGGGCGTCGTGAAGCGCTCCTTGTTGCGCTCGTAGTCTTCCGCGACCTGCTCTTCGGTAATCGCCGACTCGTCGACTATGTCGACAGGTTCGAGCTTGACATAGGCTATCGTTCGATATTCAGGCGCCGAATAGGTTGCCTTGTTCTCTTCGAACCAGGCCTTCAGCACATTATCCGCCGGCTCTTCGATTGGCTCGACGGCCGATTTCGGCAAAGCGATGTAATCGACGGTGCGATCTTCGCCGCGATAGAGCGCGACGGCGCGCAGGAACGTGTCGGGAGCCGAGAGCCCATCGGAAACGGCTTCGACGATCTGTTGCCTTACCGCCAGCTGGGCGCGGTTGTTCAGATAATCTTCCGGCCGCATGCCGATCTGGCGCAATGCAAATTCGAACTGCTGGCGGTCGAACTGCCCGCCCGGTCCCCGGAACGCCGGATCCTGCATCGTGAGCGCTGCGAGCTTGTCTTCGGAGAGACCGAGGCCAAGTTCACTCGCCTGCTCGTCGAGAACGGCGCCGGCGACCAGTTGCGCCAGCACCTGGTCCTCGATGCCAAGCGCCCGTGCCTGCTCGCGCGTAATCGCCCTGCCGAATTGTTGTGACAGGACGGCGATCTGGCGATCGTAGGCAAGCCGGTACTCCAGGGGCGTGACAGTGGTGTCGCCGGCCGCCACCACATACGTCCTGCCAATCCCGCTGGTGATCTGGCCCGAGATGCCCCAGACAGCGAAGCTGAGGACCAGCAACAGGAGGAGCAGTTTTGCCACCCAGGTCCGGGCAGCGTTTCGCAAGGCTTCGAGCATGGCAATTCCGGATCGGCCGGGCGGAATGCGCGGCTCTTCGAGAAGCGCAATAGCGCCCTTCCTACACAGTGTCGATTGCTTTGTGGCCCGGGTTTGGTAGGGGAGAGCGGCCGATCAAGGCCAGTTTCGGGAGTAAAGCGCAATGACGCCAGGAATCCGGCCGCTGGTTGCGGGCAACTGGAAAATGAACGGAACGGGCGCTTCCCTCAACGAGCTTCGGGCGATCGGCCACGGCTTCATGAGCGGCCTCGACGCGGAAACCGAGGCGCTGATCTGCCCGCCCGCCACGCTCCTGGCGAGGGCCGCCGCGCTGCTGTCCGATACGCCGGTCAAGACGGGTGGCCAGGACTGCCACCCCGAGGAGAGCGGCGCGCACACCGGCGAGATCTCCGCCGAAATGCTCAAGGACGCCGGAGCCTCGCATGTCATCGTCGGCCATTCCGAGCGTCGCACAAACCATGGGGAGACCGACGATACGGTACATGCCAAGGCCGAAGCGGCGTGGCGCGCCGGCCTGGTGGCGATCGTCTGCATCGGCGAGACGAGCGCCCAGCGCAGGGCGGGCGCAACCCTCGACATTTTGTCGCGCCAGATCGAAGGGTCGGTGCCAGCCGCCGCAACCGCTTCGAACGCGATAGTCGCCTATGAGCCGGTGTGGGCGATCGGCACGGGTCTAACACCCAGCGCTGCCGACGTTGCGGAAGCGCATGCCCATATCCGATCCGAGCTGAGAAGCAAGCTTGGCGCGAATGCCTCGCGACTGCGCCTGCTCTACGGCGGCTCGGTCAAACCTTCGAACGCGGTAGAACTCCTGGGGGTCGCGAATGTTGACGGCGCGTTGATCGGCGGCGCCAGCCTGAAATCGGCGGATTTCCTGGCAATCGCGGAAGCCTACTATCGGCTTCCATGACCCGGCCGCGGCCCGCCGGCGGCCCGATGCTCCGGAGAGCCGGCGCCGGCGTTGCAATGCCGGAAGGCTTTCCCATATTCAGACTCGGGCCCGGGCTTGGAAACATCGCGAAAGCGTTGTAATTGAGCCGCCTTCCGTTCAGGGCCGCTGCTGCGGCACCGCAGACTTCCCCGGGTGAATTCATGGAAACTGTTATCATCGTCGTGCATTTGATGATCGTGCTTGCACTGGTCGGCGTAGTGCTCCTGCAGCGCTCCGAGGGCGGCGGTCTCGGCATCGGCGGCGGGTCGGGCTTCATGACGGCGCGCGGCGCAGCCAACGCGCTCACCCGGGCGACGGCCATCCTCGCGGTGGCGTTCTTTGCGACGTCCCTGACGCTGTCGATCGTGGCCAGATACGGGTCCCAGCCCATCGACATCCTCGACCGCGTGCCGGCAACCGATGGTGGCGGCACCGGCGGTTCTGGCGTTCTCGACCAACTTGGCGGCTCCGACGAGCCGGCGCCACCTGCCGGAAGCGATCCGGCCGCCGCGCCGCCGGCAGATGCCGCGCCGGCCGCGCCCGAGGTCCCGAACCAGTAGGCGGTTCGCACACTCTGTGATCAACAAGCCACAGTGGCGGCAAATGGCGCAGAAGCGGCGGTTTGCGGCTGCGGTGAACTTGAGCGGTCTCTGATTAATGGCTTATAAATCCCGGCGCGGCTAGAACGCCTTCGCCTGAGGAGCCGTGCATCGCGCCCGGCGGTCGGGCGCTCCGTCTCGGGAAAGTTCCAATGCAGTTTCGCAGCGCCATTCTGTTCGGTCTCGGGCTGGGCCTCGCCCTCGTTTCACCGGCCGCTGCCGGGGTGCTTCCGGTGTTCGAGTTTTCGATGCCAGCTGCGTCGCCCGCGCCCATCATTGAAATTGCCGCCCAGAAGGCCGAGCCATCGACGGTCAAGAAGAAGAAGCTCTCGGTCAAGGCAAAGTCGAGGAAGTCGAAGCCGCAACTGACTGCCAGGGAACTCGCCGCAAGGGCGAAGGCGGAGCAGAAGAAAAAGCTCGAGGCTGCCGCCAGGGTGAAGGCAGAGGCGAAAGCGAAACTGGCCGCCAAGACCCGGGCCGAAGCGATAAAAAAGCAGGCTGCGGCGAAGGCGGAACGGGCTAGGCGGCTTGCCGACAGCAAGCAGGTCGAGGCCGAGCGCAAGATTGCCAAGGTAAAGGTCGCGGAGCAGCGGAAGCTCGCAAAGGTGCGGGCCGAGGAGACACGGCGGCAGGCGGTCGCAAGGGCTGCCGACGATGCGCGCCGGGCGGAAGCTTCGCGCCTCATGGCCATGGAGATCGCCCGCACCGGCAACAATGGCGAACTGCGCAGCGAAAGCACCGAACCGGTCAGGAGCGTCGGGCTGTTCAGCGGCCTTTTCGGCGGCGCCATCCAGAAGCAGAGCATGCTGCCTGAAACGCGCGCGCTCGATGCCGTACTCGAGCAGAAGCAGGGCAACCGGAAGATCCAGGTCAGGTCCGAATTCGAGCCGCAGGTCGTGTCATTTCCCGGCTACAGGCGCGACACTATCGTCATCGATACGAGCGCCAGGTTCCTTTATCTCGTGGAATCCGCCGCGCGGGCCCGCCGGTATGCAATCGCCGTCGGCCGGGAAGGCCTCGAATTCAGGGGTTCCGGCAAGATCGGCGACAAGCAGGAATGGCCGCGCTGGATACCGACGCTCGACATGCAGAAGCGCGAGCCGCACAAATATGCGCAGTACAAGGACGGCATGCCCGGCGGCCCCGACAATCCCCTGGGCGCACGTGCGATGTACGTCTATCAGGGCGGCAAGGACACGCATATCCGCATCCATGGAACGAATCAGCCGCAGACCATCGGCACCAACTCATCCAATGGCTGCTTTCGCATGATCAACGAGCATGTCATGGATCTCTACAGGCGCGTCAAAGTCGGCGCCGAAGTCATCGTGATGTGACCTCCGCCCGCTGACGGCAAGGCCGGCCTCGTTGCCGGCCTTCTTATTAGCTCCCGGTCGCGCGGGCGCCCGGGAAAAAGCCCGAACCCGGTTTTTTTGCTGGCGGAATCCGACTTCGGGCGCTAAGCGATGATTCCCATGGCGCGATACGTATTCATCACGGGCGGCGTGGTCTCATCTCTCGGAAAAGGCATTGCGGCAGCAGCGATCGGGGCGCTCCTGCAGGCGCGAGGGTATAGGGTGCGGCTGCGAAAGCTCGACCCCTATCTCAATGTCGACCCAGGCACGATGTCGCCATACCAGCATGGCGAGGTCTTCGTCACTGACGACGGTGCGGAGACCGACCTCGATCTCGGTCACTATGAGCGCTTCACGGGCCGTTCCGCAAACCGCCAGGACAACATAACGACCGGCCGCATCTACAAGAACATCATCGAGAAGGAGCGCCGGGGCGACTATCTTGGCGCCACCGTGCAGG
>JAJFMR010000093.1 GCA_020696915.1 Rhizobiaceae bacterium
AGAAAGCACGTCCGCGCGGGAGAAAGCGCATTATGAAGGTCATCGCGACCGCCTGCGCAAGCGCTTCGACGAAGCCGGAGAGCAAGCCCTCGCCGACTATGAGATTCTCGAGCTGCTGCTTTTCAGGTTCGTCCCGCGGCGTGACACCAAGCCCATCGCCAAGCACCTGCTGGCCCGTTTCGGCTCGCTGGCGCAGGTTCTCGGCGCCCCGGCGGCGCTCCTCAAGGAGGTAAAATTCATCGGAGACGATGCCGCGCGCGACCTGAAGGTCGTGGCGGCAGTCAGCCGCCGCATGCTGCGTGCCGAGGTCATGCAGAGGGATGTGCTGTCGTCATGGAACCAGGTGGTCGACTATTGCCAGGCGGCGATGGCGTTCGAGGAGCGCGAGCAGTTCCGCATCCTGTTCCTGGACAGGAAGAACGTTCTGATCGCCGACGAGGTGCAGCAGACGGGAACCGTCGACCACACGCCCGTCTATCCGCGCGAGGTGATCCGGCGCGCGCTGGAACTGTCCTCGACCGCCATCATCCTGGTCCACAACCATCCGTCCGGCGATCCGGCGCCGTCGCGCGCCGACATCGAGATGACGCGGACGATCATGGACACGGCGAAGCCTCTCGGCATTTCGGTCCACGATCACATCATCATCGGCAGGAAGGGCGTCGCCAGCATGAAGAGCCTGCGGCTCATCTGAGCCCGATTTCAAAGCTCTTCCGGATAGGAGAAGGTCCCGGCGGCGCGGCGCGGCTGGGACGACAGGGAAGCGACCCGGAACGGATCGAGGGAGCCTTCCGCCTGCCACGCGGCGGCGCCGCCATCGTAGTCGATCGCGTTGAAGGTCATCGTCCAGCCGCCGGCATGCAGACGCAGTTCCGGCTCGATGCAGAGGCGCTCCAGAACAGCGGGGTTTTTTTCGCTGCCCATCAGCCATGAATCCAGGACCATCCTCTGGCGGGCGAGCCACGCCGGCGTCGCCACGCGGTATCTCGGGTCACGCAGCAGGTCGATCAGATCGGCGCAGAATTTCTCCGCACCTTCATAATCCCAGGGCCTGCCGCCGAACCTCGCCGCCATGCTGTCGGAAAGCTTCAGGCGGCCGGCCGGCGTGTCGATCAGATAGAAGGCGTCGTCGAAATCGCGGGCGACGACGGCCGAGCCGTAGCTGGCGCCGATGAACCACATCAGCGCTCTCGCCCGGAACCACGGATAGCTCCTCGAAAGATCGCGCGTCCACCAGCGCGCCGTATCGCCGTCTATGCGCTGCCTGAGCGCGTCGAGAAGGTCCGGATCGAGCTGGGTCGTCATGGAACTGGCTTGTCCGGGACGATGGTTATCGCCGACGAATTGTACTTGTTGTCGAACTCGGCCTGCGACATCTCGCGGCGTGCGCCGCCGTACGCGGGATCTGGATCCCGCACCAGATAGGTCTTGCTGCCGTCCGGATTGGTCCGCACGCCGTCCAGCATGACGCGGTGGCCCGGGTTCTTGAAACCAATGAGGACAGGCCCCGATGCACTTGTTTCCGTTTCCAGATCGGCGCTCGTCTGGGCTGGCTTCGTGGTGTTCTTGATACCGTATTCGGCAAGCAGTTGCGAGGCAAAGGCCGGATTGATGCCCTTCGCCTCGAAATCGTGGTTCGGATCACCCATCATCACCTTCAGACGGTCGCGCAGGACCGATTCGGGCACGTCCACGCCGGTCTTCGCCAGGATCATGTTCCGGGTGCTGGCCACGACGCAGGAGTTGGACTGCTCCTGCGTCTTGTGCTTGTCCGCCGAGCCCGTCAGCGCCGCAAAGAAATCGCTCACTGCGTTCTTGAAGGCCGCCCCCGCGGCGTCGAGCAGCGCCAGCATTCCCGGGCCGTACTGCCCGATGATGACGTTGAACTGCCCCATCATGATCTTGTCCGGAGGACCGAACGCCTCGAGGATGGTGTCCGCCACCCGGCACGCCGGAAGGCCGTTGATCACCACCGTCGGAGAACCGTCGATGACGACGCCGACGCCGTGCGGCGGCGGAATAGGCAGGGGAACCGCGCTGACGCATGTATGCAGGTCCGCACCGCCGGCAGCACTGGCGATCGTGGCGCCCATCGCGGCGGCTTCCGCAACCTTCAGGGCTTCCTCTGCCGCTTTTGCCGCAGGCGCTCCCGGGGTGCCGGCCGCCGCCACTGTCGCGGCCTTGGCCACCGCAAGCCTGGCATCCGAAGCCGATTTCGCAGCCTGCAGGCCGGCAGCCGCGGCAAGCGGGATGCCCCGCCAGGCCGGCCGGCCGCCGATCAGAACGTCTTTCGAACCGGGGCCCATCTGAAGCACGCCTGGCACCACATGGAGCACTGGATCGAGCACGCGGGCAGCCAGACCGGTCGGCAACGGGATAGCCCTCTCGGAACAAAGTCGATGGTCGGGAAAGAACCCGACCTCTTGCAGCGTGGCGCAATGTCGGTTGCGCGTCAATGAAGTGAACTGAAAGCAGCGCCGATGGCCTGACGCTCGTTTGCGCGGGCGACCCACCGAAACGAAGAAAGCCGCCCGGTGGCGGCTTTCACAATGCGTTTCGGCCCTGGCTCACAGGTCTATTCGTCAGCCTTGGCCTTCTTCTTCGGCGCTGCCTTCTTCTTCGCCGTCTCCGGCTCGTCCGCCATCGCCTCGTCCGTGTCCCCGGACCCGGCGTCCTCCGACTTCCCGGAGGCGGCTTTCCTGGCTGGCTTTTTCGCTTCCGGCTCGTCGTCCTCCGCCGTCAGTTCTTCCTTCGAGACTTTCTGGTCGGTGACGGCAATCTGTGTCAGCAGATGGTCGACGACCTTTTCCTCGAACAGCGGCGCGCGCAGTGCGGCGAGCGCATTCTGGTTGTTGCGATAGAATTCGAAGACTTCCTGCTGCTGGCCGGCAGGGAAGCGGCGGACCTGCTCGAACATGGCCCGCTGCATTTCGTCGTCCGACACGGTAATGCCGGCCTTCTCGCCGATCTCGGCGAGCACGAGCCCGAGGCGAACGCGGCGCTCGGCAAGCTTCATGTACTCGGCGCGCGCCTCTTCCTCGGTCGTCTCCTCGTCGGCAAAGGTGCGCTTGGCAGCCTCGAGATCGCGGTTCACCTGATTCCAGATGTTGGTGAACTCGGCGTCCACGAGCTTGGAAGGCGCCTCGAAACTGTACTCCGCGTCGAGCTGGTCCAGCAGCTGGCGCTTGACCTTCTGGCGCGTCATGGCGCCGAACTGGCTCTCGATCTGGCCGCGCACGATCTCGCGCAGGCGGTCGAGCGATTCAAGCCCGAGCGACTTGGCGGTGTCGTCGTTGATCTCGAGCGGACCGGGCTTGGCGACCTCGGTGACCGTGACGTCGAACACGGCTTCCTTGCCGGCCAGATGCGACGCACTGTAATTTTCCGGGAAGGTGACGGTTATCTCTTTCTGGTCACCGGCTTTGGCACCGACCAACTGGTCCTCGAAGCCCGGGATGAACTCCTTTGATCCCAGCACCAGCGGCTGGCCGGTGCCGGCGCCGCCCTCGAAGGCCTCGCCGCCGATCCTGCCAACGTAGTCGATGGTGACGCGGTCGCCGGCCGCTGCCTGGCCCTCGTGGACCTCGTAGGAGCGCGCGGATTCGGCGACGCGCCTGACCTGTTCCTCGACGTCCTCCTCCGGCACGTCGAACACCGGCCGCCTCACCGCGATGCCCGAAAGGTCCCTGATCTCGATGGCCGGAATGACCTCATAGGCCAGCTGAAACTCGAAATCGGCGCCGCCGGCCAGGATCTTCTCGGCCTCCTTCTCGTCTTCCGTCATCGTCACCTCAGGCTGCATCGCAGCCTTTTCGCCCCGATCGGCGATGATATGACGCGTGGAATTGGAGAGGATCTCGTTGACCACCTCGGCCATCAGCGATTTACCGTAGACTTTGCGCAGGTGCGGTATCGGCACCTTGCCGGGGCGAAAGCCGTTTATCCGGACTTTCGCCTTGGCGTCGTTGAGCCGCGCCAGGAGCTTTTCTTCCATGTCGCTGGCCGGAACGGTGACCTTGATTTCCCGCTTCAGCCCGGAGTTCAGCGTCTCGGTAACCTGCATCGTCGAACCTTTGTCTTCAGGACTCCGGCTGCTCATGACGGCTTTGTTGACCGCCGAGCCTGCCGGACTGCTCATGCCGGAATGGCTTTTGGGGTACCGGCCTGGCGCATTGCTCTCCCCACGGCTGCCGCCGGTGCGGGGCGCGCGCGCGCCAGACACGTTCAGAGAATACTGGTAAGCTTTTGTTTTTCCTGCTTCTTACCGCATCCACCGAAACGGAACTCACGGTCCCATAACAATTGTCACGCCTTGTGTCACACACGCTTCGACTTTTCAACACTCTTCGCAACACCGGACCGTGGTTGCTCTTGGCGCATCATCGCCCCGAGATTGACAGAATGATGGCTGCATGTGATTGGCGGCCGGCGCGGATGTGGCGGAACTGGTAGACGCGCTGGATTTAGGTTCCAGTGCCGAAAGGCGTGGGGGTTCGAGTCCCTTCATCCGCACCAGCGCAACGGCCGGTGGTTCCGCACCTATTTCACGTGCTGGCGTCCGCGGTTCGCGGCGCGACGGCAGCAGCCGAAATCGCAGGTGGGGGTCCAGAGGCTCGGGCCACATATCCCCGACGAACGCGAGCCGCCCTGTAGCGATCTTCGTCGAACCCTGCCATGCTTGCCTGGGGTGGATTCGACAGACGGAGGACCGAATGGCCGACGCAGTTGGCGTTGTTTACAACCCGCCCCGTGCGGGATTTCCATATCTGGCGGCCGTGTTCATGAACGGCGATCTCCTGCACTGCGAGACCGTCGCCACCCTGGCCGAGGGCGAAGCGCTGCTCGCCGCAACGATGCACGAGATGTCAAAAATTGAGGAACGGGCCCCTGAAGCCGAGGAAGTCGGATGCCAGCCCGACCTGAAGGCTCAGCGCTCGACGACATGATCGGAAACGCAGGCACCCGCTCCGATAACATTGGAACTCGGATGAGGTGCGGAGCGGCCGCAGATTCTCGTCGGGCGGGATTCAGGCATCAGATCCTCAGCCCTTGCTCCGGACGCAGCATCGCTGGCACGGCGAAAAAACCATGGAATTGAAGAGAGGCCGGCGCGGGCCCTTTCACCATTCCTGATCGGAACACGACACGCAACGGACGGTGCCAAGGGGCGCCAGGAAGCGGTCGCCGCATTCGGCGCACTGCAGCTCTCGCTCCAGTTCCCCACCTTCGCTACTTGCCGACGACGTCCCCCGGGAGTTGCGGGCATGCCACCTCCGGCGGACGCGATCCCGTACGCGGTCCGCCTCGACCGACCCATCCGTCCAGAGCAACGCCTTCTCGCGCTGGGCGTATTCGCAATTGCCCCAGGCCTCGTCGTACTTGCCGAGCATGCCACAACCTCCAGGACCGTCACGGCAAGACTCCTCCAATCCACGTAAAGAACGGCTGAAGGAATTACCTCTAATGTCCTCTCCGACGCCGATTTTTGGGAACGCCCCAGCGACGCGTCGGTCGCGATGTTCGGCCGCTTGACCGCCGCGTCTCCGTCTGCCCGCTCGACAGGTTGGCCGCGATGTCCAAAGGTCATGACATCGATCCCGGGATGATCATCGAATTATCATCGAACTGAGCGGACGCTTGACACATGCCCACCTTCGGCGCGAACTATGCCGATGGGGATTGCGATCTCCCCACGAGGCGACAGCCCAAGAATCGCGTCCAGGAACCCGGCCAACGGAGAGGACGCGTCATGACATCCCCAACCACAATCTCTATCGACAAGCTTTCACGCCTGATCGGCACGCCCAATTGCCCGGCGCTGATCGACGTGCGCACAGACGAGGATTTCGCGGCCGAGCCGCGCCTGATACCCGGCTCTACGCGTCAGCCATGTGACCGCGTGGAGGAGTGGGCGACGGGGCTCGGCCAGGCCTCGGCAATCGTGATCTGTCACCACGGCCGGAAGCTGAGCGAAGGCGTCGCCGCATGGCTGCGCCATCTCGGCATCGCCGCGGAAGCACTGCAAGGAGGGCATGCGGCATGGACCGCGGCGGGACTGCCTGCCGTGCCCGCTGCCGCCCTGCCTCTGCCAGGCAAGTCCGGCAAGACGCATTGGGTAACCAGGGCGCGGCCGAAGATCGATCGTATCGCCTGCCCGTGGCTCATCCGGCGGTTCGTCGACCCGGCGGCCGTCTTTTTGTTCGTGGCGCCACAGGAGGTTCCTGCCGTAGCCGAGCGCTTCAGCGCCGTCCCGTTCGACATCGAGGACGTGTTCTGGAGTCACCGTGGCGAACTTTGCACCTTCGACGTGATGGTCGAGGAGTTCGGCCTTTCGACCGCGCCGCTCACCAGACTGGCGAGGATCGTCCGGGGCGCCGATACCGCACGCCCGGACCTCGAGCCCGAAGCGCCGGGTCTGCTTGCGGTCTCTCTCGGGCTGTCGCGGATGTATCAGGACGATCTCGCCCAGCTCGAGGCCGGGATGGCGCTCTACGACGCCCTTTACCGATGGTGCCGGGATGCCACCGACGAGACGCACAATTGGCCGTCGGCGAAGCCGGGAGCCGGCAGATGAGCAATCTGGCGTCCGCCGCGGCCGCGTCCGGCTGCAAGGCCGAGGAGTCCGGCCATTCCCCTCCCGCTCTTTCCCATTGGCAGATATTCGTCCGCTTCCTGCGCTTCGGGCTGCTCGCATGGGGTGGGCCGGTCGCCCAGATCGCCATGATCCGGCGCGACCTCGTCGACGAGGAGCGCTGGCTCTCGAGCGGCCGTTTCAATCGCCTTCTTGCCGTCTACCAGGTGCTGCCAGGGCCGGAGGCGCACGAACTTTGTGTGCACATCGGCATGCTGCCGGGCGGCCGGCCCGGGGGATTCCTGGCTGGACTGGGTTTCATGCTGCCTGGGTTCGTGCTGATGTTCGCGCTCTCCTGGCTGTACTTCACCATCGACATCAGCCAGTCGGCACTGGGACCGATCTTCATCGGTGTCCAGGTAGCGGTGATCGCGCTCATCGTCCGCGCCGTCCAGCGCATCGGGGCACACGTCCTGCTCGATGGCCCCCTCTGGGCAATCGCTGTTGCGAGTGCCGTTGCCGCGATCCTCGGTGCTGGCTTCTGGGTGACGCTCCCGGCCGCGGGTGCCGCTTACGCGCTCGCGCGACGCGGGCAGGTTGCGCTGGCCGGGCTGACGGTATGCATCGCGGCCGCCCTCGCTGTCCTGATCGGCCCGGAAGGCCAGACCGGACTACTCGAAATTGTCCCCCAACACGCGGCGCCGGCCGCCGCCGCGTCAGCGCAGCAACCCGGACCCGTCGGGCTGTTCTTCTCGGGCCTGGAGGCAGGGCTTTTGACATTCGGCGGCGCCTACACGGTCATTCCGTTCCTGCGCGAGGACGCCGTCGCGAACGGCTGGATGACCGACGCGCAGTTCCTCGACGGGCTTGCGCTTTCCGGCATCCTGCCGGCTCCCCTCATCATATTCTCGACCTTCGTCGGCTATTGCGGCGGCGGCCCGCTCGGCGCGGTTGCAATGACCGCCGGGATCTTCCTGCCGGCGTTCGGATTCTCGCTGCTGCTGCACGACCGCCTGGAGAAAGTGGTCGAGAACGACGTGCTGCACCGCTTCCTGGAAGGCGTTGCCGCCGGAGTCGTCGGACTGATCACCGCCACGACGGTCGAGCTCGCCGCGGCCCTCATGCAACGGCTCCCATCGCTGCTGCCCGGGCTGTCCGTGTTCCTGGTCGCGCTGGCGATCCTCTCGCTGTGGCAATCCAGGATGAACGTGGTGCTGGCAATCTTTTGCGGAGGCCTCCTTGGGTATGTGCTCTTCGGAACAGCCTGACAAAAACGGCGGCCGGGCTGCCCGGACCCGCAACCGCCTCCCGGATCGCCGATCGGCCGACAGATCCACAATCGTGATTGGACTTCACGATTCCTCCGCCCCAGTTTGTATGAGCACAACAAAAGAAGGGTGGGTCGACTATCGTGGCATAGGAGGCCAGAATGAAGCATCAGAGACTCGACGAACTGCAAAACGTCGCCGAAGTCAGACAGCAGCCCCCGCAGGCATTGACTCGCAGCGCCCGGCTGCAGCGCTGGGCGGAACTCCTCGAACAGAATCCCAGCCGTCGCCTGTCGACGCTGAACCAGACCGAGTACCAGCCTCTCGCTGCACGCGAACTCATGCGCAGCGACGAGTCCCCGCTGTCGGTAGCGTTCGAGGACAGTGTGCTGCGCGGCGCCGGAATGAAGGACGACAGTTATGGCGAGGCGAAACGGTTCTTCGAACTTTCCGATGGTGAGCTGCACGACGTGGTCTGCTATTGCCACTTCGGCGGCAGCGTCAATGCCGCGACGGTCGCCGGCCGCATCCGCGGCGTGGTAGCCGGCAAGCAGCCCGGGATTTTTGCCCGGCTGCGAGAGGCATTCCTCGGGTAGTCCAGTCGCCCTCGGCGCCCGGCCCCCTGTCGTCAGACCGAGGGCGGATTGAAGATCCGCCTTCGGATATTGAGATTGTTCGGCTTTTAGCCGCCATGTCGCGTCAGGCGAGCAGCGCCCTCTCGGCGGCTGCCAATTCCTCGGTGTCATCACCCCTCGGAAACAGGTGCCCGTAAACGTCCATCGTCATCATGATCGACGAATGGCCGAGCCGTTCCTGCACGACCTTCGGCGGCAGGCCGAGCCCGCAGTCTTGCGCAGATGGGCTTGAGAACTCAATAGAAATTGCGGCCATCGAGGCCGGCTCAACCCCGAAGGCTTTCGTCGCAGCACGCGCTGAACTGGCAGCCGACATAAGGGGTGGCGCTGACCTAAACGCGAAAGAACGAGCTAGGCGCCTGGGCGTGCCCATCCATCACTACATGCACTTCGCGGCGCTGTTTCACTGCTTCACTACCGGCTCTGCCGTCACAGTCGTCTGCGATCCGGAGGAGGCCGTATGATGTCGCCCCAAATCTACTTCTCCGAAGCCCAGGTCCGGGCAGAACATGCCGCTATCGCCGAGTGGGCGAAGGAACTTAACGTGTCTTTCGGGGATGCGCTCGTCCGCTGCCTCGTCGGCGCCGCCATTGCCAACGGAGCACCGAGGCCGAGTTCTTTGCATCCTGGTGGGTGCTCGCCTCTGACTTCGCAGTCGGCGACGACATCACTGAAAAGGAAGTCGCTCACCGCCTACGGTTGCCCGTTCCACTCGCCTTTCGCGCCGTCGCGGTCGCTGTCCTTGAGCGCACCGGGGAAGCGAAGGCAATCGTCGTAGACCCCGGGAAGCCGAACTGATGGCGCGCGGCAGGAGCGCAACACAAAAGCAAGGGTGTGCCGATGAGCCTCCTGACGCCCCTGACAATTACGCGGCGGCGCAACGCTAGGGCGGGCTGACAATCAGGCTAATGGCAAGCCCAACAGCTGTC
>JAJFMR010000497.1 GCA_020696915.1 Rhizobiaceae bacterium
CCATTACCCGCTGGCTTTCGCCACCGAGTTCAACTGGGTCATCGCGTCGCTGGTGTTCATGATCGGCGTGCTGATCAGGCACTATTTCAATTCGCTGCACGCACGAAAGGGCAAGCCGACCTGGACCTGGCTTCTGGCTGCCGTGCTGTTCATCCTCATCGTCTGGCTGTCGACGGTCCCGAAGATCCTGACCGGCGAGGACCGGCTCGCCGTCTCGGCCGGAGAGCTTTCCGCTTCCGAGCACTTTCCGGCAGTGCGCGACACGGTGCTTGGCCGCTGCAGCATGTGTCATGCAAAAGAGCCCGCCTGGCAGGGCATCGTCCAGGCGCCGAAGGGCGTCCGGCTCGACACCGACGCGGCGATCGCCAACAATGCCCGCGATATCTACCTGCAGGCCGGCCGCAGCCATGCGATGCCGCCCGGCAACGTTACGGAGATCACGCCAACGGAGCGGGCGCTGCTGGTCACCTGGTTCGAGGGCGCGGGGGGATGACGGCAATCCTGCTGCGCGGCCGTACGCTGACCTTCCGGCGCCGCCCGCAGGACCAGCACGATCTCGCCGCATGTCGCTACGAGGAAGACGGCGGCCTGCTCATCCGTGACGGCCGGATCGCAGCGGCAGGATCCCATGGCGAGGTGGCGGCGCAGGCCGGCGCCGAGGTCGGCCGGATCGACCACCGGCCGCATCTGATCATCCCGGGAATGATCGACGCGCATGCGCATTTCCCGCAGATGCAGGTGATCGCGTCGCACGGGGCGGAGCTGCTCGACTGGCTCGAGACCTATACCTTTCCGGAAGAGACGAAGTTTTCCGAGCCGGCGCATTGCCGTCGCATCGCCCGGCTTTTCCTCGACGAAATGATCCGCCACGGCACGACGACGGTGGCCGTCTATTGTTCGGTCCACAAGGCTTCGGTCGAGGCCTTCTTCGGGGAGGCACATGCGCGCGACATGCTGACCATCGCCGGCAAGGTGATGATGGACCGCAATGCTCCGGGGGCGCTCCGCGACACACCGCAGAGCGCCTATGACGATACGAGGACGCTGATTGCCGAATGGCACGGAAAAGGCCGGCAGCTCTACGCCGTGACACCGCGCTTCGCGATAACCTCTTCGCCGGAGCAACTCGAGATGGCAGGCGCCCTGATGCGCGCGTTTCCGGACCTGCACATGCAGACGCACCTCTCCGAGAACGCGGCGGAGATCGCGCTTGCGCAGGAACTCTTTCCGTCGGCGCGGGACTATGCCGACATCTACGACCGCTTTGGCCTGCTCGGCGGCAAGGCGCTGTTCGGCCACTGCATCCATCTTTCCGAACGCGAGGCGGACGCGCTCGCCGAGAGCGGCTCGGTCGCGGTGTTCTGCCCGACTTCGAACCTTTTCCTCGGGTCCGGGCTCTTCGACTACCAGCGCTACGGAAGGCGCGCAAAGAAGCTGCGGATCGCCACGGCGACCGACGTCGGCGGCGGCACCAGCTATTCGATGCTGCGGACCATGGACGAAGGCTACAAGGTGATCGCGCTGAACGGCGAGAAGCTCGACCCGCTGGCTTCGTTCTGGCAGATCACACGCGGCAACGCCGAGGCGCTGTCCATCGTGGACCGCGCCGGCACGCTCGAGCCGGGCAGCGATGCCGACATCACCGTCCTGGATTCGGGCGCGACACAAGCAATGCGGCTCAGGATGGAGACGGTCACGCGGCTCGCCGAAGAGCTGTTTGTGCTGCAGACGCTGGGCGACGACCGCGCAGTCGCCGAAGTCTATGTCGCGGGCAGGCCGGCAAAGAGCACGCTTGACGCCTGAACGCCGAAATATCCCGACCGTCTTGCCAGCCCAGCGCGGTTCGGCAACAAGCGGCCGGACGGCATAGGGCCGGTCAAGGAGGCCAGCATGAGCGTTGCCGACGAGGTAGGAATCATCATCGAGCAGGAAACGCGGCTCGTCCTGCCGGACTTCGGCGAGACGATAGCATTCGCGATCGGGGTGTCGATCCGGGAGCGCGCGATGGCCGAGCAGCTGGGGATCGTCGTGGACGTCCGGACATGGGACCGGCCGCTTTTCTACGCCGCGACTCCGGGCTCGGCGGGGTCCAACCAGCACTGGGCGCGCCGCAAGATCAACGTGGTGAGGATGTACCTGAAGAGCACCTACCGGATGGCCTTGGAGCAGCAGCGCCCGGATCAGACGTTCAAGGCGGCGGACGGGCTCGACCCGGCCGAATATGTGCTGGCCGGAGGCGGCTTTCCGATCCGGGTGAAGGGTGCCGGCGTCATCGGCGCGGTCGCCGTCTCCGGGCTGCCGTCGCGCAAGGACCACGGCCTCGTCGTCGACGCGCTGTGCGATCATCTCGGACTCGCTCGCCAGTCGCTCGCTTTGCCGGACGTCCCGGCGTGACCTATTTCGCGCGGCGGCGCCGCAAGGGCCTGTCATGAGAGCCGATCCGAAGCGCTTCCTGGCCGGGATCTTCGAGGCCGCCGTCGCTGCGGCGATGCCTGACCGCAGCATCGGCGCGCATCTGCCGGAAGCGCCGCGTGGCCGCACCGTCGTAGTCGGCGCGGGCAAGGGCTCGGCGCAGATGGCGGCGGCGTTCGAAGGGCTCTGGCAGGGGCCGCTCTCGGGGCTTGTCGTCACCCGTTACGGTTACTCGGCGCCGTGCAAACGCATCGAGGTCCTCGAGGCCGCGCATCCGGTCCCCGATGCAGC
>JAJFMR010000498.1 GCA_020696915.1 Rhizobiaceae bacterium
CTCCATGCTGCAACCGCTCGTCGAAATTCAGCGCGACATCTACCTGGCGCTCGCCGAGCAGATCAAACTGCTTTCGGCGCAAGGCAACTGGCTGGGCTTTCTCGCTTTCCTGCCGATGGGGATTTTCTTCGGTGCCGCCCATGCTCTGACGCCGGGTCACAGCAAAGCCGTGCTCGCCACGTATCTTGCAGGATCAGAGGCAAGGATCGCGCATGGCCTGGTTACGTCTCTGACGCTCTCCTTCACCCATGTGGCCATCGCCGTGCTGATCGCGTGGCTCTCGCTGCCATTGGTGTCGGTTGCCCTTGGCAGCGTCGGCCGGGCGCCGCTGCTCGAAGATATCAGCCGGGGTCTGCTCGGTGCAGTCGGAGCCTGGATGCTGTGGCGCGCGCTTGCTCACGGACATCATCACAAGCATGAAGGCGAAGCAGTGGGGGTCATGGCCGGACTGATTCCCTGCCCACTCACCTTGTTCGTCATGGCGTTTGCCATTGCCCGCGGCGTGCCGGCGGCCGGCATTCTGTTTGCCGGTACCATGATGATCGGCGTGGCGCTGACCTTGTCGTTCGTGGCAATCCTCTCGATCGTTCTGCGCGAGCGCCTCCTGCATTTCGTTCAGGGCCGACCACGCTTCAACGCCATCATTCATTCGATCGAAGGGTTTGCCGGTGCCGCGCTGGTCACTCTGGCGCTGCATGAGATCTTCCTGAGGCGAGAACGCCGGATTGGGCTGCTGCAGCAGCGATCGCAGATTGCCAGGTGATGGTGGAATTGGCTCGGTTCTCTGGGCGCAACCTTTGGCGTGCAAGTGTTGACAGAACAGATCGGCGGCGGCGAGGCACTCGCCTGGCCGCCGATGTTTCCGACCCGGCCAAGTTATTCGCAGCTGCCAACGAGATCGAGTCGGAACTGGGACCGATCGGCTACTCGCGGGAATAGGGCACCCCCAGCATCGCCGGAGCGTTGCCGCGCGACCGGCGGATCATCAGCGCCAGGATGGCGGCGACGTAGGGCATCATCAGCAGGATCTGGTAGGGGATGGCGATGCCAATGCCCTGGAGCTGCAGCTGCAGCGCGTCGAGAAAGGCGAAAACGAGTGTCGCCGCCAGGATCGACCAGGGCCGCCACAGACCGGCTATCACGATGATGATGGCAAGCCAGCCGCGGCCGTTGGTCATGTCCGGCACGAAGCGCGCGGCCGAGCCGACCGAAAGGAAGGCGCCGCCGAGCCCGGCCATCAGCCCGCCGAACACCACCGCCGAGTACTGCAGGGCCGTAACGCTGACGCCCTTCACGTCGAGCGCCTTCGGATTCTCGCCGGCACAGCGGACGATGAGCCCGTATCGCGTGCGGAACAGGAAGAACCAGACCGCCGGCACCATGAGGAAGGCCAGATAGGTGAGGAGCTTCTGGTCGAACAGGATGGGACCGATCACCGGCAGGTCGCTCAGGAAGGGAACCGGCGCGTGGCCGAACAGCGGGATCACCGGCGTCTGGCCGCTGTCGGCGAAGGCGGCGCGCAGCCAATAGGTGGATAGCCCTGCGCCGAGCAGATTCACCGCGAGCCCGGTCACGATCTGTTCCACTTTGAGCGTGATGACCATGACGGCAAAGGCAAAGGCCATCAGCGCCCCGGTCACTCCCGCCGCGGCGACCCCGACCCAGAGCGAGCCGCTGCCATAGGCCGCGAGGTAGCCGGTGAAGGCGCCCATCAGCATGATGCCTTCGAGCCCCATATTGTAGACGCCGCTGCGTTCGGCGACGAGTTCGCCGAGCGCGGCGAAGAGCAGCGGCGTGGCGATGCGAATGGCAGCGGCGGCCACGCTGACCAGGATCGAGGCGTGAAGGAGATCGTCAAGCACGGCGGGTTCTCCTGAGCCGGAAGCCGCATAGGGCCCAACCGGCGAGGAAGAAAAGCAGGAGGATCGCCTGAACCGCGTAGATCATGGCGGACGGAACGCCCGTCTCGATCTGCATCAGCGTCGCGCCGTTGAGGAGTGCTCCGAACAGGATGGCTGCCACGACGATGCCGGCCGGATGCAGTTGCCCGAGAATGGCGACGATGATGCCGCTGTAGCCGTAGCCGAGGAGGGCGCCGGCCTTGAGGCGGTAATGGACGCCATAGACTTCGGTCACGCCGGCAAGACCCGCCAGCGCCCCCGAGAGGAGCATCACCATCAGGATCACCCTGCGCGTGTTCGTGCCCTGCACCTCGAGCGCGCGCAGATTGGAACCCGCCGCCTTGATCTCGTAGCCGAGCGGCGTTCTCGCCAGCACCAGATGGACGAGGGCGGCGGCGGCAAGCGCCAGGAGGATCCCCATGTGAAGCCGGCTCCCATCGAGAAGGATCGGCAGCACCGCGCCCCTGTCCACCCGCGCCGTCTGCTCGAAGAAGCCGCCGGCCTCGCTCCACGGACCGCCGAGCAGCAGCAGCGAAAGGATATAGACGATGATGTAGTTGAGCATCACAGTCGAGATCACCTCGTCGACGGCGAAGCGCGTCTTCAGGACGGCGGCGAGTGCCGCATAGAGCGCGCCGCCGGCGATGCCACCCATGATCACGACGGCAATCTGCACGAGCGCGGGAAAGCCGCCCAGGTTGTGCTGGACGAGATAGGCGAACATGGCGCCGGCGAAGACCTGTCCTTCGGCGCCGATGTTCCAGATCCGTGCCCGGAAGGCGACGGTAGCCGCGAGC
>JAJFMR010000094.1 GCA_020696915.1 Rhizobiaceae bacterium
CGCGCTGGAGGTCAAGGGCGATTCGATGATCGAGGCCGGCATTTTCGACGGCGACACTGTAATCATCAGGAATGCCAGCACCGCCAGCCCCGGGGAAATTATTGTTGCGCTGGTTGACGACGAGGAAGCAACCCTGAAGCGATTCCGCCGGCGGGGCGCGTCGATTGCGCTCGAAGCCGCGAACCCGGCCTACGAGACGAAGATCTATGGCCCGGATCGCATCAAAGTGCAGGGCAGGCTCGTGGGGCTTATTCGCCGCTACTAGAATAGATTCGTCCGCATCAAAACTGCGGTCCGCACCAGAACGGGCTCCGTTCTAGGGAGCGCGCCGGTATTCCGGCAGGCCGCGCGCGTCCCGCGAGAAGCGGCGGTGCTCATGCCAGGGTCTATAAGGCTCGCTGACTGCATATTCGATCCGGATTGCCGGTCTTCGGTCTTCGAAGCCGCTCCTCGGGGAAGTTGCGGGCGTTGACCGATCCCCCTCGATATCCTCGACGAAGCTGACGGCTGCGCTGCCGCGTCGAGCAAGGTCGCGGCTCGTGATGACATGGACACGGCTGCCTGGGCAAACATAAGCGGCCGCGCACCCGAAGAATGCCTCCCGATGCATATCCGGTCGGAACAGACGAAGCCGGCATCGCCCGCTCCGTTGCCCAAGCCGACCGTGGCAGGCGCGGCGGGGCTTTCCCCTTCCGGGTGGCGATCGGGTGTCAGCACCGTAGCGGCAGCGAGCGTCCGCTGCCAGTTGTCGGTCGTGAATTCGTTGGCGCGAGCACGGTTGACGGCCATGCGGCCGTCGCCGACGGCGAGGCCAAGGAGACGCGCGTCTTCGGCAATGAGGAGGTCCGGCGGCAGCGGACGTGCGGCCAGGACAGCCAGGCCAACGAGGACGACCGGCAACGACGCGATCCGCAGCCTGGTCGTGGTGACCGTCGCAATGAGGATGGCCAGCGTCACGATGACCACTGCGGCAGGCGGGACGGGTCCGATCATGTCGAGCGGTGCGCGTTCCGCGAACCAGCGCGCAATCGCAATGGTTGCCGACAAGAGCAGGCCCATCCCGTCGAAGACCGGTCCATCCAGCCCCAGCGGCATGGACACCGTTCCGAGCACTGCCAGGAGCATGACGACGGAGATGATCGGCATGGTGGCGAGATTTGTGAGCAGTCCGAGCGAAGGCAACTGCTGGAAATGCCAGGCCGAGTAGATGGCTGTTGCGCCGCCGGCCACGAGCGAGGTGACGGCAATTCCGACGATCCCCGCAAGCATCTTCCCGGCAAGCCAGAGCGATGTGCTGCTGCCGGTCTTTCGGCTTGCCGGGCGGTGCGCACGATAGTCGGACCATAGGGCGTAGGCGCCGACCAGTGCGGCTGTCGCCGCAAACGACATCTGGAAGCTCGGCCCTATGACTTCATGCGGGGAGACGACGATGACGACGATCGCCGATATTGCGAGGTTACGGAGTGTCAGCGCTGCACGGTCGAACAGGACGGCGGTCAGCATGACCGCCAGCATGAGGAAGCTGCGCTGCGCCGCAACTTCGCCGCCCGAGATGAAGAGATACGAGGCGAGCCCGGCGATGGCCAGGGCAGCAGCGTATTTCTTCACCGGGTGCCTCGACGAGAAATCCGGAAACAGCGCGAAGCCGAAACGCAGGAGACCCATGATGGTGCCGGCTACCAGCGCCATGTGCAGCCCGGAGATCGAGATGATGTGATAGATTCCCGCTCGTCGCAAAGCCTCGTTGACGTCATCGGGGATGCCGGCGCGCACTCCGACGACCAGCGCCGCAGCTATCTCGCCTTCGGGGCCGCCGATGCGGCTGCGGATCCGGTCGGCAACGGCATACCGAACACGTTGCACCGAGGCTCGAAAACCAGCCGTGGCAGGGGCGGTCTCCGGGAGGACCTCCGGCCCGCGAAGAAAGAAGCCGCTTGCCCCTATGCCGTCGAAGTAGCTCTCGAAGGCGAAATCGTAACTGCCGGGCCGCACCGGGCCTGACGGCGGCAGCAGGCGCACCAGTCCGCGAACGATCGAGCCGGCGGCAATCCCTTCCGGCACCTTGCGGGCGGAAACGCGGATTCTGTCCGGCGCATAACGCAGGACCGGCCGTGCGGTGGAGACCACGTCCATCGTCAGCCTGATGCGGCCGCTGGCCTGATGCTCGATTGCCGCGATCCGTCCCGTGACGACCGTTGCAATCTCGGCACCGAGCATCTTTGTCCCGGCCCGCATCGTCTCGGCCTTTGCCAGGAACGCTCCAAGCATGCAGAGCATCGCTGCGCCGAGCACCAGATGGGCGGCGGGCCACGATCGCGTTGCCAGAAAGAACGCGGACACGAGGATCGTCGGGACAAGCAACGCAGGAAGTCCCGGCTCCTCGCCCAGCGAATAGTAGATGATGGCGCCGACCGCCATGAGTGCGGGCGCCACGATGAACGCGACGCCGCGATCCAGCTCGGTCGACCAGGCGCGACGCAGAGCGCGCGCCAGTGTGATGGGCGCCTGCCGCGCGGTGCCCGCCGGCCAAAGCCACCTCGGACGAGGAGGCGCCGGCGGAGATCCGGCCGGCACCGATCGTTGAGCGGGGGCGACGTGAAAATTGACTGGCCGCAGCGCGAACATGCCGCGTTCACTGGCCGTCGCAGGCGAAGGATGATCCTTCGGACCGTCTTTGATGCTCCCCACGACCGCCCCTTGCGCCCGAGACGCCCTATGCTACATGAACGCCGACCCTGCGTCATCGGCGGGAAACTGCCGCGCCCGGCCCCGCGTCCCTTCTCCCGAGTGTTTCATGCCCGAACCAGTCGTCACGCGCTTTGCTCCCTCCCCAACCGGCTACCTTCACATCGGCGGAGCACGGACAGCCCTTTTCAACTGGCTCTACTCGCGCCACACCGGCGGCTCGATGCTGCTTCGCATTGAGGACACGGACCGCGAGCGTTCGACCGAGGCCGCCACCGCGGCGATTCTCGACGGCTTGATCTGGCTTGGTCTGCACTGGGAGGGCGACCCCGTTTCGCAATTCGCCCGTGCCGCCCGTCACCGGGAAGTCGCCGAAGCGCTGGTGGTGAAAGGCCATGCCTATTATTGCTATGCCTCGCCCGACGAACTAGGGGAGATGCGCGAGAAAGCCCGCGCGGAAGGACGCCCCCCGCGCTACGACGGACGCTGGCGGGACCGGGATCCGGCCGAGGCTCCCGTCGGCGTGAGGCCGACGATCCGCATCAAGGCGCCGACCGGGGGCCAGACCGTCGTGCGCGACCGCGTGCAGGGTGACGTGCGCTTTCCCAACAAGGATCTCGACGACTTCATCATTCTGCGCTCCGACGGTATTCCGACTTACATGCACGCCGTCGTCGTCGACGACCACGACATGGGCATCACCCACGTCATTCGGGGCGACGATCACCTGACCAATGCGGCACGCCAGCAGGTCATCTACGACGCAATGGACTGGGACATCCCCGTCTTCGCGCACATTCCGCTCATTCATGGCGCCGACGGCGCGAAGCTCTCCAAGCGGCACGGCGCGCTCGGCGTGGAGGCCTATCGCGCCATGGGTTATCTGCCCTCGGCGCTGCGAAACTATCTCGCCAGGCTGGGGTGGAGCCACGGCGACGACGAGATCATGAGCCTCGACGACATGATCCGCTGGTTTGACATCGGTGACGTCAACAGGGGAGCAGCCCGGTTCGATTTCCAGAAGCTGGAGGCCCTGAACGGCGTCCATATTCGGCGCATGGATGATGCCGAACTTCTCGACCTCCTGTTGAAGACGCTGCCCTACCTCCCAAACGGCGTTGCGATTTCAGGCGCATTGGACGAGCATCGCAGGGCGCAGCTTCTCGCCGCCATGCCCGGCCTCAAGGAGCGGGCAAAGACACTGGTCGAACTTGCCGATGGCGCCGCCTTCCTGTTCGCCGCGCGTCCGCTCGTGCTCGACGACAAGGCCGCGACGCTGCTGGCGGGGCCTGCGGCCGGCGTACTACGCGGCGTGAGCGAGGCGCTGCAAGGCGTCGAAGGCGAGTGGACTGCCGCCTCGGCCGAGGCGGCCGTGCGCCTGTATGCCGAGCGGCAGGGAATGAAACTCGGCTCCGTTGCGCAACCGCTACGTGCCGCGCTTACCGGACGAAGCACATCTCCAGGGGTCTTCGACGTGCTCGCCGTGCTGGGCCGCACAGAAAGTCTGGCGAGGATTGCGGATCAAATCGATTAGGACAATAGTGCTGTCCTTTTTTCGCATTGAAACCGGCCTGTTGCGGTGCAACATTGCTGGCGCGCAATCGGCTCTGGGCGGGCGGGTATCGGCACGCAGGAGAATCGCGTGAACGGCGAGGGATCTGGAACTGGAGGTGGGAGATGCTGAAGGAGCTTAAAATGACGGATTCAACCGCGAGACTCGAGCTGGACGGCACGACCCACGAGTTCGAGGTGCGAAGCGGATCGGTCGGTCCGGACGTCATCGACATCGGCTCGCTCTACAGCACAACCGGCTGCTTCACCTACGACCCCGGCTTCACCTCGACCGCCAGTTGCGAGTCGGCGATCACCTTCATCGACGGCGACGCCGGAGTGCTGCTCCACCGTGGCTACCCTATCGAGCAGCTGGCCGAACATGGGGACTTTCTCGAGGTTTGTTACCTGCTGCTCTACGGCGATCTGCCCACCAAGGCGCAGAAGGACGACTTCGACTATCGCGTGACCCGCCACACCATGGTGCATGAGCAGATGTCGCGCTTCTACACCGGCTTCCGGCGCGATGCCCATCCAATGGCGGTGATGTGCGGGGTGGTCGGCGCGATGTCGGCCTTCTATCACGATTCGACCGACATTTCGGATCCCTACCAGCGCATGGTCGCTTCGATGCGGCTGATCGCAAAGATGCCGACGATCGCTGCAATGGCCTTCAAGTATCATATCGGGCAACCTTTCGTTTACCCGAAGAACGACCTGAACTACGCCGCCAACTTCCTGCACATGTGCTTCGCCGTGCCCTGCGAGGAGTACAAGGTCAATCCGGTGCTGGCCCGGGCCATGGAGCGCATCTTCATCCTGCACGCCGACCATGAACAGAACGCCTCGACGTCGACCGTCAGGCTGGCAGGTTCGTCGGGCGCAAATCCGTTCGCCTGCATTGCGGCTGGAATAGCTTGCCTGTGGGGTCCTGCGCACGGCGGCGCCAACGAAGCTGCCCTCAACATGCTCGGCGAAATCGGTCACGTCGAGCGCATCCCGGAATTCATTGCTCGAGCCAAGGACCACGACGATCCGTTTCGGCTGATGGGCTTTGGTCACCGTGTTTACAAGAATTACGATCCGCGCGCCAAGATAATGCAGAAGACCACACATGAAGTCTTGGGTGAGATGGGCATCAAGGACGATCCTTTGCTGGACGTGGCGATGGAACTGGAACGAATAGCTCTGACAGACGATTACTTTATAGAGAAGAAACTCTACCCGAACATCGACTTCTATTCCGGCATCACCCTGAAGGCCCTGGGCTTCCCCACCACCATGTTCACCGTCCTGTTCGCGGTCGCGCGCACAGTGGGATGGATTGCGCAGTGGAAGGAGATGATCGAAGATCCGCAGCAGAAGATCGGGCGGCCCCGGCAACTCTATACCGGCGCCCCGGAGCGCGATTACGTGCCGATCGCCAAGCGCTGATTATCGCGCCGGCTCACGACTGGCCCGCGTCGCTTCGTGGGTGGCCAGCCACGGACATGGGAGATGGCGACCGGCGAGCTCGACCAGGACGGCCGGTGACGTCAGCTTCCCTTGGCTCGATCGGTTTTGACGTGCCGCAGCACCACCTCCGCGGCGGTCTCTCCCGCAGGCCGAACCGTCGCCATGCGCCTGGCCACTTCCTCGAATCCATGTTTCTGCCAGCTGCGCAACTGGCTGTCGCAGAACAGTTGTTCGATATGACGCGCGAGCATTCCCGGCCGAACGTAGCGGTCATAAAATTCGGGCGCGACCGGCCGGTCGGCGATAAGATTGGGCAGCAGCGCCGACCACACCGTGATCGCATGCTGGACGAGCCGGGCCAGCGCGTCCAGCTTGTAGCAGGAGACCAGCGGGACGCCGCACAGGGCGAGTTCGAGCGACACGGTGCCCGAAGCGATGAGGGCGGCGTCCGCTTCGCCGAAGGCCTGCCACTTGCGCTGCTGGTCCAGCACGATCTCGGGCCTGTTCGTCCAGCCGGACACCGCGTGGGCAATTACGCCTTCGACATGCGGAACGGTCGGAATGACTAGCCTCAGCCGGTGTCCTCGTGCTTCCAGCAAGGAGACCGTCTCACCGAACGGCTCGATGAGTCTCGTCACCTCACCCTTGCGCGAGCCGGGCAGCAGAAGAAGGGTCTTGAGGCGATCGGCCGACAGGTCGCGTGCACGCGACTGACGGTCGGCGGCCGAGAGCACGCCCGGATCGCTGGTCAGCCGGTGACCGACAAAGGTCGCAGGCGGACCGCCCAGCCGCTGCAGTTCGGCCGGCTCGAAGGGCAGTAGGCACAATATGTGGTCGACATGGGGCCGCATGGCGGCCGCCCTGCCTGGCCGCCATGCCCAGACGCTCGGGCAGACATAGTGGATGATGGGAATGGAGGGATTGTCGGCGCGCACCTTTTTGGCAACGCGCAGAGTGAAATCCGGGCTGTCGATGGTCACCAGGCAATCTGGAGATTCGGCGACGATGGCCCGGCCTGTCTCGCCGATCCGCTTCATGAGCCGCGGCAAATCGGCCACCACGGCGGCCAGACCCATGACCGCTATCTCGCTTGCATCGAAAAGCGGAACGAGGCCCTGCCTCACGAGATGCCGGCCGCCGAGGCCCACCAGCCGCACCTCCCGGCCGGTGGCCGCCTGCAGCGCCGCCACGATGTCGGCTCCGAGCAGATCGCCGGATTCCTCGCCCGCCACGATTGCGATCTTCAACGGATCGCGATTCGTCATGGCAGTTTTTCCGGTCTGAGGCCGATCACGAAAATACCGAGCCGCTCGGCCTGCTCGACCACCCCGCGATATTCCAGCACCAGCGAACCTCCGGCCTGCAGCCCGATGCCGGCCAGGCCAGCCGCGTGAGCGCCGGTGATGGTCGCCGGGCCGATGGCCGGCAGGTCGGCCCGCTGCTCCTGCCCGGGCTTGGCGCACTTGACCAGCACACCTCGCTGGATGCCGGCGATCCGCCCATGCGTGCGGAGCTGTCTGACCCGGTCGAGCAGCCCGTCCGTGCCTTCTATTCCCTCCACGGCGATGACCCGCCCGCCGATGGCAACCGCGCCTTGTCCTATGTCCAGCCCGCCGATGGCGCGCGCCGCGGTGCAAGCGGCTTCAAGGTCGGGCCAATCGGCATCGAGCGGCGGGCGGCCAGCGATAACACCCTCGTCCGCCAGAAGTTCGGGGAGAATCTCATGCGCGCCCACCACCTTGATGCCGCTGGCTTCGATGTGGGTGACCAATGCCCGCAGCACGCCGTCGTCGCCTTTCCGCAGCGCCCGGACGAGTTGCGGCAGCAGGGCGAGGAGAGCCAGGCGCGGCTTCATCGCACTCAACCTGGGACGCCGGGCGATGCCGCCCGCCAGGACGGCGTGCGTGACGCCTCGCTGCCGGAGAAGCGGCACCAGCCCTGCAAGGTCTTCGACCGCCAGCACCGCGTGTTCGAACGAGGCGAGTGCGGGACTTGCTTCGCCTTCGATCATGACCACGAGTGGCGGTTTGCCGATCGCCGACAGGCCTTCGGCGATGTCGAGCGGCAGCCGGTCGCTCCCGGCGATGACCGCCACCCTGTCGCCTTCCCTGAATGAAAAGGGTTCGAAGGGGTCAGAGATCGGCATCGGCGTCGTCATTGCCGATGCCGTCGAGAGCGGGCACGACGAGGTGGCGCCGGCCGCGGTTTCGGATGAAGCCGATGATCTCCAGAACGGGTTCGCAGTCAGCAAACTCGATGGCGGCGCGATCGAGGTTTTCGGTGACCGGCCGCGCCCGGTCGAAGATCAGGCGATAGGCGCTCCGCATCGCCAGGATGTCCTGGCGCGGCATTCCGGATCGCTTCATGCCGATGACGTTGAAACCGCGCAGCGTGGCTTGCGGCCCGCTCACCATCCCATAGGGAATGACGTCCCCAAGGACGGCACTAAGGCCTCCGATGAAAGCATGGTGGCCGATCCGGCAGAACTGGTGGGCGCCGGACAGGCCGCCCATGGTGACGAAGTCGCCGATCTCGCAGTGACCGCCGAGGACCGCCATGTTGGCCATGGTTACGTTCCTGCCGACTATGCAATCATGCGCAACATGCGAAAAGGCCAGGAAATTGCCGTTGTCCCCGACGCTCGTTTCGCCCCTGCTGGTATCCGTCCCTGTGTGCATCGTCACGCCCTCGCGGATCGTGCAGTCACTGCCGATCACCAGAGTCGTGCGGCCGCCCTTGTGCTTTGTGTTCTGAGGGGGCGCGCCGAGCACCGCGTTTGGATATACCTTGCAATTGCCGCCGAGCGTGGTCGCGCCGATTATCGTGACATGACCGGTGAGCTCGGTCCGATCGCCGATCACCGCGTCAGCGCCGACATGACAGAGCGGACCTATGCTGACGCCGCTTCCCAGTTGAGCGCCCTTCTCGACGACCGCGCTGGCATGAATAATGGTTGTGTCCGGATGCATGCGATGGTCAGTTCTCGTTCGCCGCCTTCAGGATGGCAGAGATCTCTGCCTCTGCAACCTTGTCGCCATCGACCAAAGCTTCGCATGCAAAACGCCACAGCGTGCCCCGCCGTTTGAGCTTCTTCACGTGAAGTTCGAGCCTGTCGCCCGGAACCACGGGTCGCCTGAACTTCGCATTGTCGATGGTCATGAAATAGACGAGCGCCGCCTCCTCGAGCGCGACATGCCTGATGCAGATGGCGCCTGCGGTCTGGGCCATCGCCTCGATGATGAGCACGCCAGGCATGACCGGATGGCCGGGGAAATGACCCTGGAAGTGCGGCTCGTTCATGGTCACGTTCTTTAGCCCGACTGCGGCATTATCGGCATCGATGCCGATGATCCTGTCGACCAGCAGGAAGGGGTAGCGGTGCGGAAGGAGCTTCATCAACTCCAGGATTTCCATGCTCTCCAGGGTCTGTCCGGACGTATCGGTCATTCCCGCGCACCCTTCCTGGATTTCGCCAGCGCCTGAACGGCGGCCACCTGGCGGAAGAAATCGCGCATCGGCACGGCCGGCGCCCCAGCCCATCTTTCGCTGCTGGGAATGTCGTTCATGACCCCGGAGGCGGCGGCGATCTGGGCCCGTTCGCCGACCACGACATGGTCAGCAATACCGACGCCCCCGCCAAGCATCGCCTGGTCGCCAATTTTCACCGAACCGGAAATTCCGCAATGGCCGGCAATGAGACAGCCCCGGCCGACACTTACATTATGTGCAATCTGAACCAGGTTGTCGATCTTGGTGCCCTCACCGATGATGGTGTCGGTCATGGCGCCGCGGTCGATGGTGGTGTTGCTGCCGATCTCGACGTCGTCCTGGATGACGACGCGGCCGATCTGCGGTATGCGCTCCGGACCCCGCGGTCCGGCGACGAAGCCGAATCCGTCCTGGCCTATCTGGGCGCCTGCGTGGACGATGACCCGATCGCCCATCAGGGTGTGCTGAAGGCTCGCCGAAGGACCGACATAACAGTTGCGGCCGACCTGACACAGCCTGCCGACCACGGCGTTGGGCGCGACGACGGTGCCCGAACCGATGGCGGCCAGCGGTCCTATGACGGCGCCGGCCTCGACCGT